>NZ_JAJUJR010000402.1 GCF_029265225.1 Sedimentibacter sp. | reverse complement strand
ATCCAATAGCTTTCTTTTTTTTTCATCATATAATGGTATAATACCTATCATAGGTTTTTTCATATTCAGTCCTCCATGAACTAATAAATTCTTTTCTCAGGAATTACTCCTCTTACACCACCTCTAGGATTATCCATGTCACCTTTGTATCTTGGGATAAGGTGTATGTGCAGGTGCATTACTGTTTGTCCCGCTGCCTCTCCGCAGTTGATTCCTATGTTGTATCCGTCCGGTTTATACTTTTTATCCACAATTTTTTTACATTCATCGACTAATTTCCACAGTTCACCCTTGGTTTGTTCATCAACTTCAAAGTAATCTTTGAAATGCTTCTTTGGAATAATGAGCATGTGACCTTCATTTACGGGAAAACCATCATATATGGCAAAAGCAGCATCATTCTCAGCTGCTATTTTCTCTTTTTCTATATTGCAAAATAAACAATCCAATTTATCACCTGTTTTCATCATAATATTTTTTCAATGCATTATCACATACATTAATGATATATTTGAAGTCACGGTCTGTCAACCTGCTCCATATGTACTTGTTAAATTCCACATATTCCAGATCCTTGCTTCTTTTCATAAAGCCCATGTCTTCAAACCGCTTGAATGGATTGCTCATAATGTTTTGCATAACTTCCTTGCGGGTATAACCTTCATTCAAATAAATGCATTTTTTCTTTTCAACAACCAGTCCTTTTTTTCTTCGATCTTCATAGAAGAATATAAAGTAGTCAACTATATCCTCTATTGAAACTCTTCCTTTTTCATCAACATTTTCAAGCATAGCGTAAAGCAGGACAGGTTTGTAAGAATATGACATATCCATTTTCTCAACCATATCCATGAATTTATCCTTCATATTTGCAGGAGTGATTAAATCCCAATTATACATCTCCGCATATTTCTTTACGGATTCTTCCTTGAAGAAGTTGAAGTTTCTGTATCCTGTTTCAATGACCCTGTCTGGAATAATCCTTCCTTCACTAATGTATCTGGACACGGTCTCCGATTGTACAGTAACCATCTTAACAAATTCATTTTGCGAAATCATGTTTTTTATTTCATCCCGCCAATTGAATATGTTTATTTCTTCATAGTCTGTTTCATAAATAGGCATTTCAAGAAGAATGTCAGGTTTTTCTCCTATGCGCCACAAATCATATTCAAGGTTTTTCTTTCCTTCTGGAGCCAACACAAAAGAACCTGGTCGATAGTCCTTGATATTAAACATCCTGTGAATGGACAATGCTTCATTGAATATGTTGGCATTGTCTACAAAGTCAAACACAAGCAGACATTCCTTACCTTGAGACTTTCTCATACCCCTGCCCAGCTGCTGCATATAAATTGTTTTTGACATTGTCGGCCTTGCCATTAAAAGAACCTCGGTCTTTGGACTATCCCATCCTTCATTAAGCAAATCACATGCACACAAAACATCTATATCTCCGTTTTCATATTGTGACAGTATTTCTTTTCTCTTCTTTGGATTTGTACTGCCTGATACCGAACTTGCAGCAATACCCTTTTCCTGTAGCAGTCTTACTATTTCATCACCATGCTTTACTGAAACACAAAATATGACAGTCTTCTTATCCCTAACATAATTCAGGTAAGTGTCAACAATCAGATTGTTCCTTTCAGGAATGTACATTTTATTTTCTAAATCCAGAAAATTATATTTTATGCCGTTAAACCTTACATTGGTCAAATCTATATTAGTCTTGATTCTGATGCACCTGACCGGAACAAGCTCGTCTCTTTCAACTGCAGTCTTAAGATCAAGCTTGTGGGCAACATTCTTGAACATATCAAGAATTTGCTCTCCGTCAGCCCTTTCCGGCGTAGCTGTGAGTCCAAGAGTAAATTCAGGTTTAAAATATCCCAGGATTTTTTTGTATGAATCAGCAGAACTGTGATGGGCTTCGTCAATAATTATATAACCAAACTCATCAGGCTTAAATTGTTCCAAATTGGCATTGACACTTTGTATGCTCCCGCAAACAACATCCCCGTAATGTGATTTCGTTTCGGCAGCATACATATTTACATCCGCATCAGGCCACATTTCCTCAAATGTGTCGTATGCCTGACTTATGAGTTCATTCCTATGAGCTAGAAACAGCGTCTTTTTGCCAACAGCCTTCGCATCTGCAACAGCAGTAACAGTCTTGCCTGTTCCTGTGGCATGATAGATGAGAGCTATGGAGTTTCCCTCCTGCCTCATTTTTTTCAGGTTGTCCAATGCT
>NZ_JAJUJR010000440.1 GCF_029265225.1 Sedimentibacter sp. | reverse complement strand
TTCTTTGTGGACACAAAGTATCTTGAAGATCCTGAAGAAATAATTGATGCAATGTATTGTGAAATCAACGGTGTTCAAACATCAAACGTGCTTCAGGAAAATGGATTTACCAGAGGCCACTACCTGAAAAACATCCTTTAATTAATTAAGAATGAAGTATTAAGAATTGTGGAAGGAATTTTGGCGCAAAATTCCAATGATTTTTAATTAAGCAGAAGAAGGGATTGAAAATGAAGCAAAAATCAAAATCAGTATTGGAATTTGACAAGATTATTGAGAAGCTTGCCAATTATGCGGAAACATCCAATGGAAAGAATGAGGTTTTAAAACTCGATGTTTCATCGGATGTAGACGGAGTGAAATTCAAGCAAAACCAGACTGCACAGGCTCTTTCAATAATAATGGAAAAAGGAAATCCTCCATTAGGAGGAATATCAGATATAAAGGAATATGCAAGAAGAGGAGCCGTAGGAGGAATCATATCTCTCCGAGGGCTTCTTAACTGCGCGGATACATTGAGGGCTGCAAGGCTTTTGAAAAATTATGTGCTCCTTAACAACAAGGAAGAAAGAGATTACTCGCTTCTTGAAGAAATGTGTCAGGGTATTTTCACACATAAGGACACAGAGGACAAAATATACCACGTGGTCATAAGCGAAGAGGAAATTGCAGACGATGCAAGCCCTGAACTAAAAAGAATAAGAAGAGAAATACAAATAAAAAACAACGCCATAAAAAATAAAATCAATTCAATAGTAAATTCATCTGCCATGCAGAAATACCTGCAGGAAAACATAGTAACAATGAGAAATGACAGATATGTAATTCCTGTGCGCAAGGAATACCGCTCCATGGTGAGAGGAATAATCCACGACCAGTCATCAACAGGCTCCACTCTATTTATAGAGCCCATGGCAGTTGTTGAAATGACAAATGACATTTCAAATCTTAAAATTGAAGAAAAAAAGGAAGTTGAAAGAATTCTTCTTGAGCTTAGCGGAATGATTGGGGCAATCAGCGAACAGCTGCTCCTTAACCAGGAAATCCTGACAGAACTTGATTTCATATTTGCAAAGGGAAAGTATGCCATAAGTATAAATGCCGTTGAGCCAATGGTAAATGACAGAGGATATATACGAATTAAAAAAGGAAGACACCCTCTCATTGATCCAAAAGTTGTTGTTCCCATTGATGCATGGCTGGGAGATAAGTTCAGGACTCTTATTATCACGGGACCTAATACGGGAGGAAAGACCGTATCGCTTAAGACACTGGGTTTGTTTTCTCTCATGGGAATGGCAGGGCTTCATATTCCTGCGGAATACGGAACGGAAATATCTGTTTTCAGTGCCGTATATGCGGACATCGGCGATGAGCAGAGCATTGAGCAGAGCCTGAGCACTTTTTCTTCCCATATGACAAACATAGTGAAAATCATGAAGGAAGTTGATGAAAAATCATTTGTTCTTTTTGACGAGCTTGGAGCAGGAACAGACCCTACTGAAGGAGCGGCTCTTGCCATAGCAATTCTTGATACACTTCATGAAAGAAAAATAATTACTGCTGCCACAACACACTACAGTGAGCTTAAGCTTTATGCCCTGAACACTGAAGGAGTCATAAACGGAAGCGTTGAATTTAACGTTGAAACATTAAGCCCAACATACAAGCTGTTAATAGGAGTTCCGGGAAAATCAAATGCATTTGAGATATCAAGAAAGCTTGGCCTGGGTAATGACATTATAGCCAAGGCAAAGAAGAACATTGAAACTGAAAAGGTTGAATTTGAAGATGCATTGAAGCAAATTGAAGACAACCGGGTATAC
>NZ_JAJUJR010000367.1 GCF_029265225.1 Sedimentibacter sp. | reverse complement strand
GTCAAGAATTTCCTTGCTTAAAATCTGTCCATAAGCAACAACAACAATGACGTCTGCACCGCATGATTTTAAAACCTCTATGTTTTCAGGTTTTTTAGCTTTATCCGGCTGAAAAACATTTAAATTTAGTTCTTCTGCTTTTTCCTTGACAGCTGATTTTTTTAATTTTTTTCCTCTTCCGGACGGTTTGTCTGGCTGTGTAACCACAAGTCTTATGTCATGACCATTTTCATGAAGCTTTGTCAGTGTGGGAACTGCAAAGTCTGGTGTTCCCATAAAAATAACTTTCATATTATCACCTATTTTTCTGTTCTGTCAATGAAGAGCACACCGTCTAGGTGGTCAATTTCATGGCATATTGCCCTGGCCAGCAAGCCTTCGGCTTCAACTGTCACTTCATTGCCTTCTTCATCTGTGTAGACAGCAGTAACATTCATTGGTCTTTTAACCATTCCCTTTGTTTCAGGAACGCTCAGGCATCCTTCCTGATCTGTTTGTTCACCTGATGATTTTATGACTTTGGGATTTATCATTCTGTATATGTTGCCGTCATCAACGTCTATTGTAACAACTCTTTTTAAAATTCCAACCTGCGGTGCGGCAAGTCCTACTCCGTCGTTTTCATACATCGTGTCAAGCATGTCGTCAAGAAGCGTCTTTATTTTATTGTCAATGACACTTACTTCCCTGCTTTTTTTTCTTAATATTTCGTCTCCGTTTAATCTTAAATTTCTTAAAGCCATATTTCCTCCTAGACTGTATCTGTGTTAATGTTGATGCTTATTTTAATATTTTCAATATCTTTGTCCAAGTAAACGCCGCGGATCATATCCTTAACATCCTGCAAACTGCGGCTTGATACTTTCAGGAACAGATTTATTCTGTACTCGTCGTTTATTCTGTAAATAGAATGAGGTATAGGTCTGTACAACAATACGCTTCTTTCCTTAACCATGTCTTTAACTTTTATTTGCAGCTCATTATATTTTTCATTGGCTGTCTTCACTGCTAGTTCTTCATTTTTAGATATTACGCATATATTTATTATATTTATAAACGGCGGAAAAGCAAATTCTTTTCTTAAGTGTAATTCTTCCTTCATAAACATTTCATAATCGTTGTTTTTTGCAGCATTGATTATGTAATTTTTCGGTTCGTATGTCTGAATGAAGACTTTACCCCTTTTGTTTCCCCTGCCGGCCCTTCCGCTGACCTGTGTAATGAGCTGAAATGTTTTTTCGCTTGAATTGTAAAATGGAAGATTCAAAAGTGCATCCGCCGACAAAACTCCTACAGTTGTAACTTCTGGAAAATCAAATCCCTTTGCAAGCATTTGTGTTCCAATCAGTATATCTATTTTTCCGTCCTTGAAATCATTGTATATGTTTTCGTAGCTGAACTTTCCTGCCATAGAATCCACGTCCATTCTGGCTGTATTGGCCTTTGGAAAAAGCTTCTTCACAAGGTTTTCAACCTGCTGGGTTCCTGCACTGAACTGTTCTATTTTATCACTGCCGCACTTAGGACATGTATTTGTCATTTTCCTTGTTCTTCCGCAGTAATGGCACTTAAGCACATTTCCCTTGATATGGTATGTCATTGAAACATCGCAGTGTTCACATTTTGCCACATATCCGCATTTTTTGCATGAAACAAATCCTGAATATCCCCTTTTGTTGAGAAATAAAATCACCTGTTCCTTTTTTCCCAGGGATAATCTGATGCTTTCGTAAAGTTTTTCGCTTATGATAGTGTTGTTACCTTTGTCGAGTTCTTTTGACATATCAATTATTTCAACATCAGGCATATCCTGTTTCATTGCTCTCTGGTTCAGCTCAAGAAGTTCAACCTGATTTTTCAATACCATTGAGTATGTGCTCAGTGATGGAGTGGCGGAACCAAGTACAACCCTTGCATTTAAAATAACAGACATCCTTATGGCAACCTCTATGGTGTCATACTTAGGTGATGTGCTTGACACATAGCTGTCTTCATGTTCCTCGTCTATGATGATTGCTCCTATTTCCTTAACGGGAGCAAATATTGCAGACCTTGCACCTATTATAACATCAACTTCCTTGTTGTATACCTTGTTCCACTGAATAAATTTTTCTTTTTTTGAAAGCTTGCTGTGAAAAACTGCAATCTTGTTTCCGAATCTTTTTTTAAAACGCTCGATTGTCTGTACTGTTAGAGGAATTTCCGGAACAAGCACAATGGATTGTTTGTTCATTCTGCGGTAGTGCTCTATGACATTAATGTATACTTCAGTTTTTCCGCTTCCCGTTACTCCGTGCAGCAGAAAAACCTTGTTTTTTGAATTTATTATGTCTTCGCATGCATATTTTTGCTCTTCATTAAGTAACAGAGCTTCTTCCTTTTTTGTTTCCTCTTCCTCCTCGTACAAAACAAGCTCCTGAGTTAAAATTCCCTTTTTAATGAGGTTGTTTATGACTGCGGAGGTAACATCCAATTCACTTATTATTTTCTTGATATTGACTTTTTTATTCTGCATCAGATAACTTATTATTTTT
>NZ_JAJUJR010000236.1 GCF_029265225.1 Sedimentibacter sp. | reverse complement strand
GATAATTTTTGATTACATTTACAATTCAAGGACCAGGATGAACCACCCTGTGTGCCTCATGGATTTTTACGGTGATATTGCACGAATAGACAGCATTATATCCGAAGAATCATTTTTCCTGAGCATAGATTCAAGTGGTCATGCGGCCGCTTCATCACTTTACGGCGCAAAATCAAAATTAAACATCCGCACATCATCTCTTGCAGATATTCTTAAAAACATACAGCCAATCACTCAGTAACATATGCTGCAACTCCTTCAATGGCTGTTTTTATGAGTTCCACAAACTGTTCTGGAGGAATTACAGCTCCCTCTGTGAGCCATCTGGATATGGCGACTCGAATTGCATCAGCATAAAATGTGGCATAAAAATCCACATTTTTGTTGTTTTTAAATACATTGTTAAGCTGGACTGTGAGAATAGGATGCAAGACCTCGATAAAATATTCGGAAAATGAATTTTGTCCTGTAACTTGGAATGCATTTTTGTAAAACGTCTTGTTTTCATAAAAAAAACTGCATATCTTTTCTACCACTTCCCAGGAATGCAGGGGCACATCCTTGATGGTAACAATAAACTCCGTGTAGTAAATCCAGTTGACCAGGTCATATTTGTCTTTAAAATGATAATAAAAACTTTGCCTGTTCATATTGCAGCCTTCCACTATGTCTCCTATGTTGATTTTTTTCATGGGACGTTCTTCCATAAGGTTTTTCATTGATTCGGCCAGTGCTCTTTTTGTAATTTGAGAATCAGACATAATATCAATCCTTTCTAGGAAATAGCCGGGCATTAATTACATCTATTTTATCATTGTTTTTATAATATTTAAAGGAAAAATTGGCATAAAAAAGCCAATCAATCTTATAAACATTGATTGGCCTATTTTTTACTTCAAGCCCATTTTCTGTCTTTTGCTGATAATGTGTTTTTCTATATCTGCTGCTGCCTGACGAGGATCATCTCCCAGTGCAACCTTTCCGCCGGTCAGTCCTTCAACATCTTCTGTAAGAAGCTTCACAAGATTTGGAGCGCCCGTTATGAAAGGTGTAGGAGACAGGTGGGTGTATGCGCCGTATGCAACTGCAAACAAGCCATCAATTGTTGCTTTTTGCTCCATCCATTCAGGAGCAGTAACTGCTATTGGAAGATCTGAAATGTCAGCATCAAGAAAATCTGCCAGCGCCGTTACAAGCATTGATATTCTTCCTGTGTCCGTACATGTTCCAAAGCTCAAAACAGGAGGAATTCCAAGAGCCTTGCATACGCCTTTCAAACCTTCTCCGGCCATTTCAGCTGCGTCAAGATTACACATGCCTGCCACTTCAAGACCGTGATTTCCACAGCCGCCTGCTACAACAAGTATGTCTCTCTTGATGAGTTCTTTGGTGATGTTTACTGTATTCCAGTCCTGAGGACCGTTTCTTAATGTTGAACAGTTTGCCAATGCAACAACACCTTTTATTTGTCCTTTTACAATGACATCTACCAGGATATTCAAATCATTTCCGATTGCCTTTAAAACTGCTTCCGTTGAAAAACCTGCTATGGCCTTCATTTTGTGCTGGGGAACCATTGGTTTGATTTTTCCGTGTCTTTTCTTGAAGTTGTCAATTGCAATGTTGATGCAGTTTTCTGCCATTTCTTCTGCCTTTGCAGGATAGTAAGGCATCTTGTGTTCCGCTCCCGGTACTCCTATTATTGTGCTTACGCTAACAAGAGCTACCTGGTATTTTTCGGCGTACTGGTCGATTGCAGGAGGAGAGCAGTTTTCTTCCATTACAAGGGCATCAACTGTACCTGTTGCAAGGAACGGCTCAATGGCAAGCCAGTTTCCCATGAGTCCCACGAAAACATCATCAACAGGGAATCTTTGGAGCATTTCCTGACCGGTTTCAATTGATCCTACAATGTGTATGCCCTTGGCTCCGGCCTTTCTGGCCCTTTCCTGATACTCAGGCATCTTTGCTTTCTGAAGAGCTGCAACTCCAACCCATGGCTGATGACCGTTAAATGCAATATTTACATAATCAGGATCCATTATTCCCAAATCTACATCAACTTCGTGAGGCATTGGAGTTCCGAATAAAATATCCTGAGTCATTTCAAGTCCTATTTGTGCTGTATAAATTGTTGACAGACCAAGGCGCAGAGCTTTTTTAGCCAATGACACATAATCGCCGTCAACATTTGTCAGACAGCTTGCAATGCAGTTTTCCACATCATGCTGGACACCTGTAGGGTAAATGTTCAAATCTCTCCACAGCTGTTTTCTTTTTTTAGGAGCAAAAGCCTCAACCATTATGCTTTCGCAGTCAGGGTTTACTTTCATTTCCCTGTCAAGAAGCTCAGCAAGCTCAACAGCCATCTTGTTAATGTCCTGGCTTGTGTTGATTCCTGTTTTTTCGCACATCCATTTCAACTTATCAGTATCTGTAATTTTAAAGGTTGTTTTTCCTTCACCTGTTGCCTTCAAAGTCCTGAAAGCTTCATAAGCGTGGTGACCATAAGTTGCAGCACCCATTATGTTTCTCATGAGAAGATTTCTCATTGCCATTGCATCTGGGCCGATGCCGCACACGCCTTTTATGGCTCCTGCCTTATCACTTATTCTGCAGGGACCCTGAGTGCAAAGCTGACAACTTAATCCCTGCAAACAGAAAGTACAGCGTATTTTTTCCTGTTCGTCCCACCTGGAAAAAACACTTGAAAGACCGTCTTCCTTTATTCTTTTAAGCATTTCTTCCACGGAATCGTGGTAGCTCACTCTGTCTTTTGGTTTTTCTAACATTGTTTCAGACATATTTTCCTCCAATTTGTGTTTATTGTTTAGGATGACCACATGCAAAAATAAAATACTTCCAAAAGGCGAGTAATTAATTTTTTATTTCCCGAAAGAAAAAATATTCATAAAAAAATACCCGCCAATAATTTGACCGGTGGCCTGGTAATTTTTCATAAGTATGACATATTTAATTTAAATTATAAATATCAGAAAATTCAATATCAATCATATCAATTATATTCATTGATGATGCATGCAGCGACTCAACTTCATTTTCTGCAATTTTCACAGGAAGTTCCACCGTAAATGTGCTTCCTTTTCCCACTTCGCTTTCCACAACTATGTTCCCGCCGTGGAGTTCCACAAATTCCTTTATGAGAGGCAGCCCTATGCCGCTTCCTTCCGCATTCCTGGATATTGACTTATCAGCCTGATAATATCTTTCAAATATGTAGTCCATGTGTTTGCTGTCAATACCTATTCCATTGTCACTGACTTTTATTTCAACATCTTTTCCCTTGTCGTGAATGCTTACTGCAATATCACTTTTATTTTCCGAAAATTTAATTGCATTTGAAATCAAATTCAACATGGTTCTTTCAATTTTATAAGCATCGCATGCAATTGTCTTTTCTTCAACGTCTGTGTCAAAATTGATTCGTATGCCTTTTGGCTTAAGGTGTTCTGAAACCATCTGTGTCGTGTTTTTTATTATTTCAACAATGTTCTCATTGCTGATGAAGATGTCCAAATAACCAGACCTGCATTTTGTCAAATCCGTTATGTTGTTTATAAGCCTGGTCAGGCGATAGCAATTTTGTTTTATTATGTTGTTGTAAGCAGAAAGCTTGTCAGCATGTTCTGTAAGTGAGCCTTTATTAAGGTACATGTCCATCATCTGGTTTGCTGAATAAATAACGCTCAATGGAGTCTTAAGTTCATGGGATGCATTGGCAAATATCTCATCCTGAACCTTAAGAGATGTCTTCATATCCTCTTGATGTCTTAACAGCTTATCCTTTTTAACCTGCTCCGTTATGTCACGTATGCATATGAGAGCTTTTGCTATGGTGCCGTCTTCACGATACACAGGACTTCCGCTTAGGCTCAAGTAACATGTGCCGTGTGGTTTTTGCACACAATACCTGAAACAGCTTAATTTTTCCCCCTTTAAAATCCTATGCGCAGGATGATCGTCAAATGTAAGCTTGTTTCCATCAAAATCATAATAATCATACCTCAGAAATCTGTCAGCTAACTTCGACGATTCAAATTCCAATATTGAGCACCTTGCCACACTGTTCAATGCTTCGATGTTGTAATCATCATCCATCGTGAACAAGCTGTCTTGCATGCTTTCAATTATTGCTTCAAGATTTTGCTTTTGTTCTTCGACTATCTTTCTTCTCACAACATCTTCCGTCACATCT
>NZ_JAJUJR010000118.1 GCF_029265225.1 Sedimentibacter sp. | reverse complement strand
TTTTTGTTGTTGACAAATAATTTTTATTGTGTTAATTTTAATGTAAACAAATTGCTTGGGGAAGAGTAATCATAAAGAATTAATTACAGCAAGACAGGGACGATGGAAGCCTGTTATTAACTTGTGGTGAAGACACCTCTGTTACAGCAGTTACCTAATTGAGAGGGACTATTTATAGTCCAAGTAGGGTGGCAACGCGGGTTATACTCGTCCCTAATGGGATGGGTTATTTTTTTTGATAAATTGCTTGGAGGATGAATTATGGAAACGATGGGAACACTCAGAAGAACAAACATGTGCGGACAGCTGAACAAGGACCATATAGGCAAGGAAGTTGTGCTCATGGGATGGGTTCAAAAAAGAAGAAGTCTCGGAGGTCTTATATTTGCCGATGTAAGAGACATTACTGGCTTGATTCAGGTTGTATTCGACACAGATGTGAACAAGGAAGCATTTGACAAGGCTGAAAGTTTAAGAAGCGAATTCGTAATTGCTGTAAGAGGTGAAGTTTTAGAAAGACAATCTAAAAATCCTGACATGGCAACCGGAGAAATAGAAGTATATGCTCATGAACTGAAGATTTTGGACACGGCAGAAACTCCTCCTATTTATATTAAAGACAATGATGACGTATCTGAACAAATGCGTTTGAAATACAGATATCTTGATTTAAGAAAACCATCCATGCAGAAGAATCTCTTGACAAGAAGCAAGACTTCAAAGGTAATAAGAGACTTTTTGTATGACAACGGCTTCAATGAAATTGAAACTCCGTTTCTGGCTAAACCAACCCCTGAAGGAGCAAGAGATTATCTTGTGCCAAGCAGGGTAAATCCTGGCAACTTTTATGCTCTGCCTCAGTCACCACAGCTTTACAAACAGCTTTTGATGGTTTCAGGCATGAACAGGTACTATCAGATAGTGAGATGCTTCAGGGATGAAGATTTAAGAGCCAACAGACAGCCTGAATTTACACAGGTGGACATTGAAATGTCATTTGTTGATGTGGAAGATGTAATAGGCATCAATGAAAAGTTGATTCAAAAAATATTCAAGGAAATCAAAAATGTTGACATCACTCTTCCAATAAGACGCATGTCTTACCAGGAAGCCATGGACAAGTACGGCTGCGACAAGCCTGACCTTCGTTTTGGTTATGAGCTTGTAAACATCACTGACATTTTTGCAAATTCTGAGTTCAATGCATTTAAATCAACTTACGACAACGGCGGCTTGATAAAGTGCGTTAAAATAGATGGTTCAGCTGATGATTTCTCAAAGAAGGGAATTTCCAAGCTTGAAAAATTTGTCAAGACATATGGAGCTAAAGGACTTGCATGGTTCAAATATGAAAACAGCACATTTGAATCTCCAATATCAAAATTCCTGACAGAAGACGAAATCAATAAATTAATGGAAAGATTACAAATCAAGGAAAAAGATGTTGTGTTTATACTGGCTGACAAGGAATCAGTTGTAAACACAGCTTTGGGAGCATTGAGAATTGAAATTGCTCACGACAAGAACTTGATTGACAACAATAAATTTGAACTTGTATGGATAACTGAATTCCCGTTGTTTGAATACAGCGAGGAAGAAGACAGATATGTTGCAAAGCACCATCCTTTTACAGCTCCTGTTGATGAAGATATTGACAAAATAGAATCTGAGCCAGGCGTAGTAAGAGCAAAAGCTTACGACATAGTTATTAATGGAGATGAAATAGGCGGCGGAAGCATCCGTATTACAAACAGAACACTGCAGAACAGAATGTTCAGAGCTCTTGGCTTCACAGACGAAGAAGCTCAGGATAAATTCGGATACCTTCTTGAAGCCTTCAAATACGGAGTACCACCTCATGGAGGAATTGCTTACGGACTTGACCGTTTCATGATGCTTCTTACAGAAAGCGACAACATAAGAGACGTAATAGCATTCCCTAAAACTCAAAGCGCTTCATGCCTCATGACTGACTCACCAAGCGGTGTAACTGACAAACAGCTGAAGGAGCTTGAGATAGAAGTAACAGCTGAATAAACATTGTTTATTTAACAGAAAGGAAAGTTTAATGGATCAGGTAGGAAAGATAGAAAAAATAAATGGCAACAAGGCAACAGTTTCAGTGAGAAGACCAAGCGGATGCGGTTCAAGCTGCGCCAGCTGCAGCGGTACGTGCAATCAGGCCAATGTAATTGTTGAAACAGATATTACCGAAGGATATGAAGTTGGAGATTATGTTGAAATAACAACTGAAAATGAAGTTGCATTTAAGCAGATTTTCATACTTTACGGAATTCCATTTGGATTGATGATGGTAACAATAGCTGCCGTGCAGCTTTTGTCAAACAGTCCCAACAAGGACATGATATCTGCAGTTGCTTCTGTATTATCTCTTGGAGTTTCATATGTGCTTTTGAAGGCATATGACAAAAAGGAAATGAAAAATAACACATTAAAGCTTACAATAGGAAGAAAGCTTTATTAATAAAGGTTATGATGAATATATTTGAAATGCAATATGAAAATTCCATCAAAAAAAAGGGGCCTCTTGCACAGCGCATGAGGCCTGTAACGCTTGATACCTTTGTGGGACAGGAGCACATTGTTGGAGAGGGGAAAATTCTTAACAGAGCCATAAAGGCTGACAAGCTTTCCTCCGCCATATTTTATGGACCTCCGGGAACTGGAAAAACAACTTTGGCTAAAATTATTGCTGAAAACACAAACAATAATTTCACCACCCTCAATGCTGTAACAAGCGGAATAAAGGACATAAAGGAAAAAATAAGCTATGCTGTTGACGAGTTGTCCATGTACAACAAGAGGACAATCCTGTTTATAGATGAAATTCACCGTTTCAACAAGTCGCAGCAGGATGCTTTGCTTCCTTATGTTGAAAATGGCACTATTATTTTGATTGGCGCCACAACTGAAAATCCTTATTTTGAAGTAAACCCTGCTTTGATTTCACGTTCACTTGTGTTTGAGTTCAAGAAAATTACAGATGAAGACATAATGAAGGTTTTAAAGAAAGCTGCAGCAGACAAGGAAAACGGATATGGAGCAAAAAAGGTAAAAATAACTGACGAAGCATTAAAGCATATTGTGAACAACTCAAACGGAGATGCAAGAAAAGCTTTAAGCGCCCTTGAACTTGGGGTTGAAACTACTCCTGAAACAGACGGCGAAATCGTCATAGATATTTCTGTTGCAGAAGAATGCATACAGCAGAAAAAACTTGAATATGATAAAAACGGAGACAGTCACTACGACACTATTTCAGCATTCATCAAAAGCATGAGGGGCTCTGACCCTGACGCAGCTGTTTTCTGGCTGGCTAAAATGATCAAATCAGGTGAAGACCCGAAGTTCATTGCAAGGAGAATTATCATCTGTGCTTCTGAGGATGTGGGAAATGCAGACCCTAGGGCTCTTGAAGTGGCAGTGAATGCTTTTAAGGCTGTTGAAATAATAGGCTTTCCTGAAGGACGCATCATTCTTGCACAGGCTGTGTTATACATTGCATGCGCACCTAAAAGCAACGCTTCATACATTGCAATTGACAGAGCCATGGAAGCTGTGGAGAAAAATTCCGTTGATGTTCCTCTTCATTTGAAAGACAAACATTACAGCGGAGCAGAAAAGCTTGGAAGAGGAATAAGCTACAAATACCCTCACGATTATGACAAGTTTTATGTAAAGCAGAATTATCTGCCGGATTCTTTGAGAAACTTGGTTTTTTACCAGCCAAAGGAATCAGGGTATGAAAGCAGAATCAAAAAGTTTTTAGAATACCTGAAACAGTAACGGAGGGACTTCTATGAATTACAAATTATTTAATTCCAGTATAACGGATACAGATATAAATGGAATATTAAAAAACAAGATTAAATTTGAAGAATACGACAAAAATGACAAATATGATATTTCTGTGGATTTTTACAACCAGGACTTGCAGGATGAGGTTTTAGATGACAATGTGTCCTTTGAAATCAAAAGAAAGCATTATTTGTTCATTAAAACAGTGAGAGACTTGTTTGAACAAAACAACATTAAGATAAACAAGTTTTTTCTCATGGGAACAATTCTGGAACTGGACAAAGATGAAATACTCATTTCAGTTCTTAAATCAAACCATGAAAGTAAAAGCAACACTATTTGGCCCTGCAAGGAAATCTTCATTTTTGAAGACAGTAAAAATAAACTGGACGATTTATTATTCAACAATCAGATTTCTGAAGAGGACTATGAATCAAACCTGGAATACCTGAAAGACGAGCTGAGCATTTACGACAACGAAGACGAACACGGATATCTAAATTAATTGCAGGAGAGAAAAATGAAAGCATACGATTTAATAAACAAAGTTGAGTTGGAAGTGACCACAAAGGACCTCATCGACCTGATGAAAGAAAAGAACAGACAGGTAGATTTAATTTTGCACGAAAAGAAAACAGACGAAGACGGATATCTCACATGGGATGCGGAGCACTGGACTACAGTTGACTCAAAAAGATTCATGAGATGCTATTCTCTTGGAGAAAGACAGCTGAGAGATTACACATCTCACAACATTTATGATTTGAAAAATGATTTCAAGCCGGAAGAAGCCAAAGAAATTCAAATTAACTGATAATACTTTCTCCTTGTAACCTTATGTATTGTTTTTAATAAAATAATACAGGGAATAATAAAGGAGGGACTCTATGGAACTTTATATAATAACCTTTAAACACGGGAATTACGCTGTAGCTGCATACAACAAACTATCAGGCTACGGCATTAGAAATATCAGACTGATGCAGACGCCCTTCAGCATCAAAAGCGAGTGCGACCTGTGCATCAAAGCTTTCGGAAAGGAAGCATTAAATGCAGTCCTTAGTGAATGCAGCGGAAGATATTCATTAGACAGCGTGTACAGCGCTGTCAATAAAAATGGAACTTATGTATACAAACTGCTTCAATAATGAATATAACAGTCAATTATTTTTAAATTCTCCAAAGTTGAAAAATAAAGAATATAACGAAAACCGTTTCAAGTGGTTTTCGTTTTATTTTTTGCCATTGAAAGTTATTTAACTTTGTAAGTACTGAATGCTCACATTTAAAATAATTTACTGGAAACATTATGTAAAAGGTGGTATACTTATGTTGAAAAATAGTGTTTTGTAGTATTTAAACAGGAAATGCAATCATCATAATGACAGGATATTAATATGAAAGAAACTGTTTCTAAAGAAATATATAAAATACTGGAAAGATCAAAAAAAATTGCGGCCGTACGCCCTTACAAGTCCTATGACATGAGCATGGATGCGTACAACAAGTCCAGGGAATACAATCTTAAAACAGAAGAAGGCTACTGCCTTGTAGCCATGGCTTTTGCATGCAGGGCAAAATCTGAAATAAACAAAATGCTTGATTGTTCACTCATGGCATTGGAGATTTTCGAGGATACAAATAATGCAGACGGAAAGATGAGATCTTTAAACCTGGCAGGCATAGCATACTTTTACAGCTCCATATATGAGGAAGCTCTGAGATATTTTTTAGATGTTTCAGACATTGCATCCATGCAGAACAATACATTCATGCTTAGCTGTGTATTGAACAACATAGGCGAAATATACCGCGAATCTTCCAGAAACGAAAAGGCACTGGCTTATTTTTTTGATGCGCTTAAAATATGCCAGGACAACAAGTACAGGATGAATGAAGCATCCATAATCGGAAACATAGGGGAAATTTTCTTTAATGAAGGCAGGTACGAAGAATCATTGGATTATTACTCCAGAAGCTATGATATTTTAGTCGAAAAAAATGACATGCTGACCATGGGAGACATTGAAAACAGACTGGGAAAAATATATTTCGCAGTGAACAACTTCATAAAGGCAGAAGAATACTTTTTCAGAGCTCTTAACAGGCTGGAGGAAGTAAACAACAAATACTTTACCATCGATGTTCTTATGAATATTGCAGAGCTCATGTCATTTAAAAAAGACAAGAAAGCATTTTATTACAGCGAAAGGGCCATGTCTTATGCGGAGCAGATAAATTCTAAAAAAAAGATGTGCCAGGTGTACAGGTATATATCTGAATGTTATGAGAAACAAGGAGATTATAAAACTTCTCTAGAGTACTACAAAAAATTCTTTAACATAAATGAAGAAATAACGGCTTCAAATTTAGGGAACAAGCTTGAACTTTTAAATGTAGAACTTAAATACATTAAAGAAAATGAAAAAATAGAAAAGCTTAAGAACAGGCTTGAAGAGGAAATATCTCTTCAAAATAAAGAACTTGAAAAAATCAGGAATACAAATGAACTGCTGGAAAAGAGGGCATATGAAGATGACCTTACGGGAGTTCCTAACAGAAGGAGCATAAACTTCTGTCTTAACAAAACTCTTGAGGAAGTCATCAGGTGTGATGAATCAATGCTTTTGTTCATGATTGATATTGACCATTTTAAAAATTACAATGATTGCTGGGGACATTCAAAAGGGGATGTTTGCCTGAAAGAAGTGGCAGACTGCATTAAAAACATTCAAAACGGAAGAAATGACACCTTCGGAAGGTACGGAGGCGAGGAATTTGTTTATTTTACAAGAAACATATCCTTCGAACATGGTGGCGGCCGCCAATCCGCTGCTCAACGCGATTCCGC
>NZ_JAJUJR010000204.1 GCF_029265225.1 Sedimentibacter sp. | reverse complement strand
GATCCTTCTTTGCAATGTCGATCAATGTCAGTGCTTCAATGTTAATTTCCTTACAGTATTCTTCAAGCACTATTTCAGTTCTTGAATAAATTTCCTTTTTGGAAAGAACATTGAACTTTTCAAACAATACCACGCTTTTATCGGTTTTGAAGTATGGAATTGATTCAGGAGTAGACTTGAGGTTTAATAATCCTCTTCTTTCTGCTTCTGCAACCCATTCATCAGTGTAGTTGTTTCCGTTGAAAATTATTCTTTTATGATTTTTAATTGTATCTTTAAGCAATTTATTTAACTCTGCAGTGAAATCATCTGCTTTTTCCAGAATGTCTGCAAATCTTGAAAGTTCATCTGCAACTATAGTATTCAGCACCATGTTTGGACCTGCAATGGACAGCTTTGAGCCAACCATTCTGAACTCAAATTTATTGCCTGTGAATGCAAACGGTGATGTTCTGTTTCTGTCGGTAGTGTCTTTAGGGAACACAGGAATTGCATCAACGCCTACTGCCATTTCACGCTTGAATTCTTTGTCATATGCAGTTTCCCCTTCAACAGACTCAAGAACAGAAGTGAGCTCATCTCCAAGGAATATTGAAATTATAGCCGGAGGAGCTTCATTGCCTCCAAGTCTGTGGTCATTGCCTGCAGTTGAAACCGAAACCTTCAATAAATCCTGATATTCGTCAACAGCTTTTATTACTGCACAAAGGAACAATAAAAATCTTGCATTGTCATATGGAGATGTTCCAGGCTCCAGAAGGTTTACTCCGTCATTTGTTGAAAGTGACCAGTTGTTGTGCTTGCCGCTTCCGTTAATTCCTGCAAATGGTTTTTCATGCAGAAGACAGAACAAGCCATGTTTATCTGCAATTCTCTTTAATGTTTCCATTGTAAGCTGATTGTGGTCGCATGCAATGTTTGTATTTGTAAATATTGGGGCAAGCTCATGCTGAGCAGGCGCTACTTCGTTGTGCTCTGTTCTTGCAAGAATTCCAAGCTTCCAGAGTTCATTGTTCAGTTCTTTCATAAAAGCCGATACTCTTGGTTTTATTGCTCCAAAGTAATGGTCTTCAAGCTCCTGTCCTTTTGGAGGCTTTGCTCCGAAAAGAGTTCTTCCTGTAAATACTATGTCTTTTCTTTTTTTGTAAACTTCCTTGTCAATAAGGAAATATTCCTGTTCAGGTCCTACAGTAGTAATGACTCTTGTAGTTGTTGTATCACCAAAAAGCTTCAACACTCTCAGAGCCTGTTCATTTAGAGCTTCCATTGAACGAAGAAGAGGTGTTTTCTTGTCAAGCACTTCTCCGCCATAAGAGCAGAATGCCGTAGGAATGCACAAAACAGAATCTTTTATAAAAGCGTATGAAGTCGGGTCCCATGCTGTATATCCTCTTGCTTCAAATGTGGATCTGAGTCCCCCTGAAGGAAAGCTTGATGCATCAGGTTCTCCCTTTATGAGCTCTTTTCCGGAAAATTCCATAATAACTTTTCCATCAGATGTTGCAGATATGAAGCTGTCATGCTTTTCAGCTGTAATTCCTGTCATTGGCTGAAACCAGTGTGTGAAATGAGTTGATCCTTTTTCAATGGCCCAGTCTTTCATTGCATTTGCCACTACGTTGGCAACATTGATGTCGAGACTTTTGCCTTCCATTATTGTCTTTTTATATGCCTTGTAAGTATCCTTAGGCAGTCTTTCTTTCATTACGTCATCGTTAAATACCATGCTTCCGAAAATCTCTGAAATATTACTCATAATTACCTCCGTATACAAAAAAGGCGCGTAGGTTTTTATACCTAAGCGCCTTTGCTTATTATAGATGAATGATACATTATAGAAGTGCTCATGTCAAGAACTTTTTTTCATATTTTTTTATTTTTTTGACTCATAAATTGCAATAAATGTGCATAAATTATAAAAAGAACTTGACAAACGGTTTCTCATATAATAAAATCTTTTTCAACAAGAACAAAGGCGTTCATTGCGGCATTGATTGTACTGGTAGACAATTGCGCTGCGGTGCGCTTTTTTTTATTAAATATTATAGTTTTTTTATCAAACATAGTATAGAATGAAGCAATACAGTTTCAGGAGGTGTAACATGAAATATACTATTGATGAAGTTTTGCAGTTTGTAAGCGATAATGACGTAAAGTTTGTGCGTCTGTCTTTTTGCGACATATTTGGAACCATAAAAAATATCTCCATTTTGTCTGAGGAACTTCCAAGAGCATTTAAAAGCGGCATTTCCTTTGATGCTTCTTCAATCCGTGGATTTTTAAACATAGAGGAATCCGACCTTTTTTTGTATCCGGACCCCTCCACACTGGCAATTCTGCCATGGAGACCTCAACAGGGAAGAGTTGTAAGATTTTACTGCGACATAAAATATCCTGACGGAACTCCATTTGAAGGTGACGGAAGAGCCATACTTTTAAAGGCCGTAAACAAGGCCCATGAAATGGGATATAAAATTGAAATAGGATCAGAATGCGAATTTTATCTTTTTGAAGAAGATGAAAAAGGAAGACCGACTAAAATCCCACAGGACAACGCAGCATACTTCGACATAGCTCCTCTGGACAAAGGAGAAAATGTAAGAAGAGACATAAGCCTCACATTGGAGCAAATGGGAATCCTTCCTGAATGCTCGCACCATGAACAGGGTCCCGGTCAAAATGAAATAGACTTTAAGTACAGCGACGCCATGTCAGCTGCAGACAACCTGGTCACATTTAAATCCGTTGTTAAAACCATTGCTCATTTAAATGGTCTTTATGCTTCATTTATGCCAAAGCCTTTGAAAGATTGCAGCGGAAGCGGACTTCACATCAATATTTCAATTTTGAAGAACGATGAGAACATTTTTGACAACATAAAAAACAATAATTCCAAGGAAGCTGAAAGTTTTATTGCAGGAATCTTAAACCGCATTAAAGAAATAACTGTTTTTTTAAATCCTCTCACAAATTCCTACAACCGTTTTGGAAGCCACTCAGCACCAAAATATGTGACATGGTCTTATCAAAACCGTTCCCAGCTTGTGCGCATACCTGCAGCAGAAGGAATATACTCAAGAATGGAACTCCGTTCTTCAGACCCAAGCTGCAATCCGTACTATGCATTTGCACTGCTCATTTATGCCGGGCTTGAAGGAATAGAAAATAATATTGAACTGAAGAAACCTTCAAACATAAATTTGTACCAGGCAAGCGAAGATGTTTTGAAAAATTACGACACAATTCCGGACACGCTGGAAGAAGCTGTACGTATTGCAGAAAAAAGCGAGTTTGTGGCTAAGAGTTTGCCTTCCAACACATTGAAAAAATATTTGGCCTTCAAGACCGATGAATGCATTTTGTGTGAAAAATCAGGTAATAAGGAAGAATTTGAGCACAACACATACTTTTACACAATATAATATTTATCATTGACAGGGGGTGGTGATTTCATGAACAGTGTGCTTGTGGTGTCAAGTTCCGACAAAGGTATAGAGCTTTTGTCCCAGCTTTTGAACACAAATACTGTATGCTCAACCGCAACAGCATCAAGCAGCGGCGAAGCAAGAAGAATGCTTAATAATTTTGAATATGACCTGGTAGTAATCAACGCTCCTTTAAAAGACGAGTTTGGAGACAATCTTGCAGTTACTGTAACCGAAATCAGCGCTTCAGGAGTCATAATAGTTGTAAAAAGCGAAATTGCCGATGACATATCAGCCAAGGTCGAAGACAGCGGCGTATTGGTAGTATCAAAGCCAATAATCAAGCAGGTTTTCTTTCAGTCCCTTAAACTTGCCCTAGCTTCAAGAAAAAGAATAACGGGTCTTAAAAACGAGAACATACATCTGCAGCAAAAAATTGAAGAAATAAGGATTGTAACAAGAGCAAAATGCGTGCTCATTCAATATCTCAACATGACAGAAAATCAAGCCCACCGCTATATAGAAAAACAGGCAATGGACATGAGGACAACAAGAGATCAGATTGCGCAAAACATTCTGAAGACATACGAAACGTAATTACAATGAATAATTAAGAGTTAAGAATTAAGAATTAAAATAAGGCAATGTGAAGATCACATTGCCTCTTTTTATATTTTTAAGAAATGAAATTAAGTGTAATAGCAATAAAAAAACATATATTCCAAATAATGTTTGATTATGTCATGATAATGTGATATTATTATAATAAATAAAATTCAACTTCAACCGACAATGGCAAAGCTTACGAAAGTTAGCGACGCAAAGCTAAAGGGCCTTTAAAATGGCAGCCAGCTACCGAAAGGGGTTTTTTTATTTCCTTCAAATTCAGGTTGAAGAATAATGGAGGTTAAGGGAATGTACAAAAGATTAAAAAAAGTAACATCAGTAATTCTTATTATGATCAGCTTGATGACGTTGTTTGGACCTGCAGCATTTGCTGAGGAAACATCGTCTGTGACAGCCAGTGACATTATAATGAAAAGGGTTGATAAAACCAATGAGTATATTTATAATGCCGTTGAAGTCGCTGTAAAGCAGGCGGAAATTGAAGTTCTCAATGAAAACAAAAGCGACAACATTGATGTAATCATTGATAAAATCATTGAAAAATTGCTTGAAAAGACAGAATCAAAGGTGGATAAGCTCATTACAGCTGCTGCCGGAGAAGGAATTGAAATCACAAAGACATAT
>NZ_JAJUJR010000189.1 GCF_029265225.1 Sedimentibacter sp. | reverse complement strand
GCAGATGAATTAAACAATATGATGAAATCTGTAAATTAGATAATAAGAATTAATACAAAAACCCACAATAAAATGTGGGTTTTTGTTTTTTCATATGTAACCGATTATCCGGCTGAAGTTTAATGTTATTTTGAAGCCAGTGCAGCGTTAACAGCTTCTTTTATAGCGTTGCTTGTTACAGTTGCGCCTGAAACTCCGTCTACTTCTGTAGAATCTGCTTCAGCAATTTTTGCAGGCAACTGGTCAATTGCATTTGAACCTACTCCTTGTGTTTCACTGGCTCCGACTGCTTCAACAGACACAATGTCGTCACCGTCAACTACTACAGTTACTGTAACGTCTCCGCCAAATCCTTTTGCTGTTCCTGTAAGAGCGCCTTCAGGTGCTGCAGTTTCTTCAGTTTCTTTTGCAGGCTCTTCAGCTGGTTTTTCTGCTGGTTCAACTGCTGCTGGCTTTTCTGCTGGTTCTGCAGCAGGTGCAGCTGCTTCTTTGCTTGAGCATGCAGCAACGCTGAATGTCATCAATGCAAGAGCCAATAATAATGATATTTTTTTCATTTTGTCCTCCAATTTTTTAGTACAGACAGTATTATACCACTTAAATATGAAAATAAAAGGAAGTATTTCTTAAAATTTTGTTAATATTGCAATGAAGATACATATCTAATTTTTTGTTTAATATTTGCATCGGTTGTGTTACAATTCAGCTAGTATTGTAAAGTCATGTTATATCTTACCCTAACCATGGTGAGATGCTTTATAATTAGATAGCAAAACAATAAAATTGCATTAATCAATTCATATATGGAAGGTGATTAAATGGAAAATAACTATGAATACATAGTAAGTGCATGTTTGTGCGGTGAAAACTGCCGCTATGATGGAAGATCCACATTATCTGAAAAAGTCAGAAAACTAGTAGATGAAGGAAAAGCCATAATGGTGTGCCCTGAGGTTGAAGGAGGACTTCCCATTCCGAGACATCCCTGCGAAATCAGGGACAACAAAATAGTAAACACACAAAATGAAGACAAGACAGAAGAGTTCATTTCAGGAGCTGAAAAAGTTCTTAAAATTGCTGAAAAACATAACATTAAAAAAGCAATTCTAAAGGAAAAAAGTCCTTCCTGCGGAAGCAGCTTCATTTATGACGGGACATTCAGCAGAAAACTTATAAAGGGACAAGGAATAACAACGAGACTCTTGCGTGAGAATGGAATTGAAGTTAAAAGCGATGAAGAATTCGACGGTTCTTTTTGACAAAAAACTCCCCCGTTATAAATTTACGGGGGAGTAACTTTTTAAATCCCTATCATAACGGCAACTACTATGAGTATTGCCTGAAGAATAAACATCATGCCAAACAGCGGTGTTATGAATTTGTACCACTTGTCCATACCAACTCCCATTATGCCGCATTCAACAGCAACAGCTGTAGGCCAGAACATATTTGAAAATCCATCTCCAAACTGATAAGCAGTTACTGCAACTTCACGGCTTACACCTATTAAATCAGAAAGAGGAGCCATAATCGGCATCATTACAACAGCCTGACCTGAGCCTGAAGGTATGAAGAAGTTTATGAGATTTTGAACAACCAGCATTCCTATGGCTGATACGCTATGGGGCATATTTTGTATAATGTTTGAAAGATACAATACGGCAGTATCTATTACATTTGCCTGGGACATGATTACTTCTATGGAACGGGAAAGTCCAATTAGCAATACACCATAAATGGCTGCCGATGAAGATTCAACGAAAGATTCCGCTATTTCCTTTGAACTCATTTTATTCAATATGCCTGTTGCTATCATCCATATTATGAAAAGTGCCGATAATTCCTGAAGGTAAAATCCCAATGCTCCAACTGTATAGGCAATAATAACGATTAACAGCACAAATCCAACCAACGTTATTTTTTGCTGTGGCGTGAACGGCAATTTCATAACTTCTTCACGACTTAAAACATCCTTGTATTCATGTTGTTTTTCACCATACACGTAGCTTTTTGCTGGGTCCTTTCTTATTCTTGCTGCATACCACATAACATATGATATAGAAAGAGCCATAAACAAAACAAATGTAACTATTCTGAAGAGTGTAAGTCTTGGTGATACAAGAGGAATGCCTGCTATACTGCTGGCTATGCCTATTGTAAACGGATTTATTGTTGCTGCTGCAAAACCGGTTGCAACGCTTACAAATACTATTCCACCGCCCACTAATCGGTCATATCCCAATGTCATTGCTATTACTATAAATGCCGGTATGAGACCGTACGTTTCTTCATACATTCCAAATGTGCTGCCCGCAACACCAAAAACAACCATGAAAATAGGAATCAGCAGGTAGTCTCTCTTGCCCAAGGTTCTTAATATGGAACCAACCATAGCATTCAATGTTCCCGTCTTCATAAGAAGGAAGACATAACCTGATGCAAAGAGTACAAAGAATATAATATCACCGGCATTGACCATGCCCTCATAAAGTGCCATGAAGAATCCCCAGGCTCCAACCGGTGATGCATCCACCGGCTGATAGCTTCCCGGTACAACCAGTTCTCTTCCTAACTCTGCATTCTCAACTCTTTCAAAAGTACCTGCAGGTAAAATCCATGTAAGCAATGTACAAAAAACTATTATAATAAGTAAAATTACATATGCATGAGGCATTTCAAACTTTTTCTTTTTTTTGCTTTTATTTGCTTCCATTGTACATACTCCTTCTATTATTTTATTTTTTGATCAATGATTCTTTGTTCAACAGTGTCTTTGCTATGGTTAATGCATAAATTTCAGTTGCCTTTAAAAATTGGTCTATTTGGATAAATTCATCTTTTTGGTGTGATTTGTCTATATCCCCAATAAACAAGGGACCAAAGGCTACTGAATTAGGCATGGCCTTAGCATAAGTTGTTCCTCCGGCTAAAATGAAATCAGCCTTCATGTAAGTTGACATTTCATATGCTTCTTCTAAAATTTTTATGAATTTGTGATTTCTTGGAACATATAGAGGCTCAAGACAATCCATGATTTTAAATGAAAAGCCGTACTTTTTACCTAACTTGCTGAAGGTATCGGTCACTTCCTCTTTTGTAGTGCCATATACGGTACGTATGCTTAACCACAAATGCACTTCTTCATCAATGTATGCCATTGTTGGAGCAACTGTGGTCCTCCCCATTGTTTCTCCGTCTATTTCCTGCTGATGCGGCGGTAATCCAATTAATTCGCCATAAAAATTATTTTTGAAGTTTTCAGCTACAAAATTAAACAAATTCTTTGCTGCTTTGTTGTCTCCATTCAGTTCAAGCAGGAAATCACACAATGTTACAAGTGCATTGTCCCCTTGTTCCGGCAGGCTGGAATGAACTGCCTTGCCTGCTGCACTGATCATAACCACATTGTTTTCTTTCACTTCTACAGCCAGCTTTTCAGCTGAATTAGCCTTATTGTATTCAACAATCTTATTTTTAATGACTTCTGTGTTGCCTCTTATGATTGCATATGCTTTATCCGGAACTGAATTTATCGCTTCGCCTGATTTAAAATCCAAAATTTCAAATTCACCAATCACAGGTTTTTCATTAAAATCCAGTACCAGTTCACAATTTCCCTTCTCCCTGTTTATTATGGGAAATTCTCCGTCAGGCGTGAATCCGTAATCAGGCAGCTTGTGTCCTTCGCGCTTGTATAATTCCAGATCATCCCAAACGATTTCCTCTCTTGTGCCGACTATCAGTTCAACCTTCTTGTAAACCGGCATGTTCAATGACTTGACAGCAGCCATAGCATAAAGAGAAGCAATTACCATTCCCTTGTCATCAACTACTCCACGCCCGAAAATTTTATCGTTCACCCTCTCTCCGTAAGGCGAGTATGTCCAGGATTCCATGTCGCCAAAGGGTACAACATCAACATGTGCGAGTATGCCGAGCGTTTCTTCCCCTTCTCCATAAAATACTACGCCTACTTCTCCATTTGCTCTGACTTCCGTTTTAAATCCCATTCTTTGAGCAATTCTCATAACCTCCTTTAATGCTCTTGTTACTTCAACCCTGTCATAAGATTCAGAGTTGATTTTCAGGATGTCCATGGTGTCAGAAATCATAGACTCCTTGTTTTCATTGAGCCATAATTTGATTGTTGAGTGCAAACCTTCCATTTTTCACCTCCTACAACTCTACTTTTTTTCCATTTTTATAAATACAGATTATTGAATCTGTAACACACCTTATGTCATTTAACGGATTTCCTTCAACAAAAACCAAATCTGCCGTCTTTCCTGCTTCGATGGTTCCCACTTTATTATCTATCATTGCAATTTCTGCACTGTACTTTGTTGCCTGAAGCAATATGTCTAAAGTTTTCATCCCAAGCAAATCATGCCTTATTAAAAATTCCTTGCCGTTATTTCCGTGGAAGCAGTCAGGCACCCCCATGTCTGTTCCAAAGCCTAGCTTTAATCCTGCCTTGTACGCATTTTTCATGCTATTTTCTATAGTTGCAAGCATAGGCTCAATCTTTCTCCATTCCTTGGGATTATTTTTTGTGGCATCATCCCAGGTAAACAATCCTATTACTGTAGGAACCAAAAATGATTCTCCGGCTTTCAACTCCTCTATGCCGGCTTCATCAACCATGGACCCATGTTCTATGGTTCGTATTTTACATCGAATTGCCTGTCTTACTGCACTTGGTCCGTGTGCGTGGACAGCCACATAAGAATTTTTCATGGAAGCTATTTCAACCAAGGCCTTCAATTCTTCATCCAGTGCGATTACTGCCCCGGGTTCACCCCCTGGATTCATAAATGCACCGGATCCCATTACCTTTATGTAATCTGCTCCTGCCTTAAATTCTTCTCTTGTTAAAGCAATGGCTTCATCACGTCCGTTGAATTCTGAGTACAAACCTTTAAAAAAATCGTTGCCT
>NZ_JAJUJR010000004.1 GCF_029265225.1 Sedimentibacter sp. | reverse complement strand
ATTATAAATAAAGTATTAAATATACAAAGGCTTACAAAATTATAAATTTTGGAGGCCTTTTTTTAATGCCTGATTTTGAAAACCCATGAATAATTCAGCATTATTTAAAAAAGCTAAAAAATTCTGCAAAGCATCATTATACATTATATTTACTCATAGCTGTATAAATATGCATATACACCAGTGTCGAAAATGCTTGCAATTTGCAGAATCTTCAATTATAATAATTTTTGTAGTAAAAAAATTGATAAGCGGTAAACCTGCCGAAAGGCAGCGACACAAAGCTACAGGGCCTAAAGATATTATTCTATGGTTGCCAGCTGCCAATAATAATGAGATGTAATTATTTTTATAATTATAATTAATTATTATTGTCGCATGCAAACATATAAATTTTATATGTTTTTTATTATGCCTTTTTTTAAGGTAACTGGGGAGATTGAGATGAATTTTGATAACAATGTAAACTTAAATTTATTAAACAAAAGTCTTGATGGGCTGTGGCTCAGACAGCAAATCACTATGGAAAACATAGCGAACTTTTCAACACCGGGCTATAAAAGCAAGCTTGTTGACTTTGAAAGCCTTCTTAAATCAAATCTTGATAACACGGAAAAAACCTCAGAAGCAAGCAATCAAATAAAATCAAGCAACATCATTGTTGAAGAAAACGATGCTTTGTCAATGCGTATGGATGGAAACAATGTGGATCTGGAAAAAGAAAATCTCCAGCTTGCAAAGACACAGCTTCAGTATATGTACACAGTCACTGAGATGAATTCTTATTTTTCTAAACTTAAGTCTGTTATTTCAGAAGGCAAAAAATAAGGGGGGGTAAAATATGTCTTTTTTGGAGTCGCTTAATATCAGCGGATCAGGGCTTACTGCTCAGAGGTTCCGCATGGATGTAATATCTGAAAATATTGCAAACATTGATACAACAAGAACTGAAAACGGGGAACCGTACAGAAGAAAGATGGTTGTCTTGACTTCTGAAAACAGTTTCAAAGAAATGATGGTAAAAAACATTAAGGATTACGAAGCAGGCGGGGTTGAAGTTTCAGAAATTGTTGAAGACCAGAGCGAGTTTAAGCTTGTTTATGATCCCGAACATCCGGATGCGGATATGAACGGATATGTAAAAATGCCTAATGTTGATTCGCTTAAGGAAACAGTGGACATGATGGAAGCTTACAGGGCTTATCAGGCAAATGTAACTGCACTTAATACAACAAAACAAATGGCAGTAAAAGCCTTGGAGATAGGGAGATAAAATATGTTTATAGAACCAATACAAACAGTCAAGGGAATTAACCAGATTGCTGAATTAAGCAAAAATGAAAGCACAGTCGAAAAAGGAAACGGACTATTCAAATCTATTTTTGACAATGCCATGAACGATTACATAAATGCCGAGAAACAGGTTGATGAAGACATATACAAGCTTTCTACGGGAGAAAGTGATGATGTGCACAATTTAATGATAAATGCACAAAAGGCGGAATTATCTCTAGATCTTATGATACAACTTAGAAACAAGACGTTAGATGCTTACAATGAAATAATGCGTATGAATTTATAATAATAGTGTACATATTTAGGAGTTATTAATGGCTGATCAAATCAAAAACATCGTCAGAAGCATAAAAGACTTTTGGGATAAATTAAGCAGCAAAAGCAGAAAAATTATAATTGGCGGATTTGCAGGCATAGTTGTGGCTTCATTGATTATAGCACTTGCACTTAACAACAAGGAATATGTTGTTTTGTTCAGTGACATTGACGAGGAGGAAACTGCAGAAGTAATGCAGCAGCTTCAGGAAAACAATGTTGATTACAAATATGAAAATGACGGAACAATTCTCATTCCACAGGAGCAGGAAAGCACCTTAAGAATGCAGCTTGCTCAGTCAGGGCACCCCAGGAGCGGAACAAATTACGATGTTTTTACTGAAAATATTGACTTCATGACAACAGATTATGAAAAAAGACAATATGAAATATTTCAGCTTCAGGAAAGGCTTCAGTCATCAATTCAGACAATTGAAGGCGTTGAAGAAGCAATTGTTACAATAAGCGTACCTGAAGAAAAAAACTTCGCATGGGAAACCGATACTGCGGAACCATCCGCTTCAGTAAAAGTAAATCTTAAAAGCGGCAAGACATTGTCTGCTTCTCAAACGGACGGAATCATGCAGCTTGTTGTTAAAAGCGTTGAAGGTCTTAAGGAAGAAAATGTTGCCATTGTTGACACTGAAGGCAACAGCCTTGTGGCAAGCGGCGAAATCAAGCAAACAAATACCATTAAGCTTAAGCTTGAAATAGAAAAAGAATTTGAAAAAGAAACAATTAAAAATGTTTCTGAGTTCTTGGCCAAAATATACGGTGAAGAAAATATTAAGGTATCTGCAAAATGCACTATTAATTTTGATAAGAAAATAAGTGAGATGCTTCAGTATTTGCCGGATGAAGAAACAAAACTTGGCGTTCCCGGAAGCACACAAAATGAAAGAGAAATAACAGGTCCCGGAGAAACTGTGGGAGGAGTATCAGGAACAGAATCAAATGCTGAAGTTCCTACATATCCGGGAGTAGTAGTTGAAGGCGACAACATTTATTTTAAGGATTCAAACTCAATCAATTACCTGGTAAGCCAGTTGAAGGAACAAATTGAACACAATCCAGGAGAAATTGAACAGCTTACTGTTGCTGTGGTAATCAACAAGGCAAGTATAAGAGATGAGGAATTATCTGAAGTCAAGGAACTTGTAGCTTTTTCGGCAGGCGTTTCAACAGAAGACATAGCACTGCACAACATGCTTTTCTATGATCCAGATGCTCCTGCAGAGCCTGCCATATCAGATGAAGCTGGTACTGAAGAAGCAATTACTATGAGAGAAATATTGATTTACGGCGGAATCGCGCTGGCAGTGTTATCCGTGCTGATTTTCATTTTGAGCATGGTCTTAAGAAAACGAAAGAAGAAAAAGGAAGCTCAAAGTGCTGCCAAGTCAAAGGCTGAAGCTGAAGCAGCCGCAGCAGGCGACTTCTCATGGCAGGATATCCAGGAAGGAATAAAACTTCAGGAAACACAGGAACAGGCTATTAAAAAACAACTTAAGGAATTTACATCGACAAATCCTGAAATTGCAGCTCAGCTCATTAGAACTTGGATAAAGGGGGATGAAGAATAATATGTCGGACACAAAACTTACCGGAAAACAAAAGGCTGCGGCGATTATTATTTCTCTCGGAGCTGACGATGCATCAAAAATATACAAGTACCTGAAGGAAGAAGAAATAGAGCAGCTTACATTTGAAATTTCAAGGCTGCAGCATTTGACTCCTCAGACAATGGAAGGCACATTAAAGGATTTTTACGATTTGTGCCTTACGCAGAAAGTAATAACCGAAGGCGGATTCGAGTATGCCAAAAACGTGCTTGAAAAAGCCTTTGGAGCTCAGACGGCATCAAGCTTACTTGAAAGAGTTACAAAGACCATGAGGACAAAGTCATTTGAATTCCTCAGGAAGGCTGATTACAAAAATCTCATTACAATAATTCAAAATGAACATCCACAGACAATAGCCCTCATATTGTCATATGCAAGAGCCGACCAGGCATCAGCAGTAATTGCGGAGCTGCCGAAGGAAAAAAGAATAGACGTTGTTGAAAGAATTGCAAAAATGGATCGAACATCTCCGGAAATCATCAAGTATGTGGAAATGGAGCTGGAAAAGAAATTCAATTCCATAGTTTCTGTGGACTTCACGGAGATAGGCGGAGTAAACTACGTGGCAGACGTAATGAACAATATGGACAGAAGCAACGAAAAATATATATTCGACGAACTCAACAAAAAGGATGTCAAGCTTGCAGACGAAATCAGAAAGAGAATGTTTGTTTTCGAAGACATTGTTACAATGGATTCCCTTGGAATCCAAAGATTCCTGCGAGAAGTGGACAGCAAAGACCTTGTATTTGCAATTAAGGGCTCCAACAAGGAAGTTGCCGATGTACTGTTTGGCAACATGTCGACCAAGATGGCTGAAACAATCAAATCTGAGCTTGAATACACTCACAACGTAAGGTTGAGAGATGTTGAAGAAGCACAGCAGAGAATAGTTTCGGTAATAAGGCGCTTGGAAGAAGAAGGAGAGCTTTTCATAGCCAAAGGCGGAAAGGATGATATTATTGTCTAATATAGTAAAAGCCCAATATGTAGTCTTTGACGACAAAAATATGAACCGAATAATAAAGTCCGAACCGGAACCAAAGGTAATAAACACCCCAAGGGAAGACCTGTATGAAATTTACAACCAGAGGGAAGTAATTTTAAAAGAAGCCAACGAAGAAGCCATGAAAATAATAAATTCAGCAAAAAGAAATGCTCAGTCTGAAATAGCAGAACTAAAGAAAAAGGGCTATGAAGAAGGCTTCAATGCTGGAATGGAAATAGGCAAAAATAAGGGTTATGAAGAGGGTCTGCTTACGGGACGCCATAAAGCATCCGAAGAAATTAATAAACAGAATTCTTCAAGACTAAAAGAAATATCAAAAATGATTGCAGAAATTGAAAATGAAAAAGAAGCTATAATTTCAAAATATGAAAATGGTCTGTCAAAATTATCCATTGAAATTGCAGAAAAAATCATAAGACAAAAAATCAGTTCAAATGAAAATGTGATTACAAAGATAATAGACGATTCAATCAAGGATTACAGAAATGTTGAATGGATAAAAGTTTTCATTTCAAGCGAAGATGATGTGAAGAAAATCAAAGCCGACAAAGACCTGATAAACAATCTTAACAAAATATCTAATGACGTTAAAATAGAAATCGCAAGTGAATTGAAAGAAGGAAGCATAATAGTTGAAACTCCTGAAGGAATAGTGGATGCGGGAGTAATAACTCAGCTAAACAATCTTAAGGAAATGGTGCTCAGCAAAAATGAAATGTGATGAAAAACTTAGGAATATCCGTGACACCATAGCAAGAGAAGACCTCTGCACATACATAGGCAAGGTTAAAAGAATATCCGGAATGATGATTGAAGCAACCGGAAACAGGTACAAAATCGGAGAGGTGTGTGAAATCCTCAATGATTCACGGGACAGGAGAATTCGCACTGAAGTTGTGGGATTCAACGATGGAAGGGTCCTCCTGATGCCTTATGAGGACATAAAAGGAATCGGTCTTGGAAATGTAGTTGTGTCAACAAAAAACAAGCTTAAAATTCCGGTAGGGGATTTCCTCATAGGAAGAACGGTTGATGCAACAGGCCAGCCCATTGACGGCGGTGAAGATTTCAACAGCGAAGAATTCTGTTATGTTGACAGCGAATACATAAACCCATTGTCAAGGCCGAGAATCGAAGAAAAATTAAGTTTTGGAGTTAAGGCAATCGACGGGCTTCTGACCATAGGAAAAGGACAGCGTATGGGCATATTTGCCGGAAGCGGTGTGGGTAAAAGCACACTTCTTGGAATGGTTGCAAAAAATGTGAAAGCTGATATAAACGTAATAGCCCTTGTTGGGGAAAGAGGAAGAGAAGTAAGAGAATTCATTGAAAAAGACCTTGGAGAAGAAGGATTGAAGAGGTCCGTGCTGGTCATAGCAACTTCAGACCAGCCTGCAATGCTCAGAGTAAAATGCGCTATGGTTGCCACAACCATTGCTGAATATTTCAAGGACAAAGGAAAAGATGTGCTGCTGATGATGGACTCACTCACTCGATTTGCTATGGCTCAAAGAGAAATTGGTCTTGCAACAGGAGAACCTCCTGTAGCCAGAGGCTACACTCCTTCCATATATGCAGAGCTTCCGAAGCTTCTTGAAAGAAGCGGCAATTTCAGCACCGGTTCCATAACCGGAATATACACGGTACTGGTTGAAGGCGACGATACAAATGAACCAATTGCAGACACAGTAAGAGGAATTGTGGACGGTCACATCGTCCTTACAAGAAAACTTGCCAATTCTAACCACTATCCGGCAATTGACATAAATGCCAGTATATCAAGGCTTATGAATGACATTGTTTCAAAAGAACAAAACGACAACGCTAAAAAAATAAGGGATTTGCTTTCCGTGTACTATGCAAATTACGACCTGATATCCATAGGGGCATATAAAAAGGGAACAAACTTGAAGCTTGATGAAGCAATATCAAAAATTGACATGGTAAACAGCTTCCTCATGCAGAAAGTGGATGATAAATTTACATATGATGACGTACTTAATTTAATGAATGAAATTTAATTATGCGGGGGAATAAATGAAAAAGTTTAGTTTTTCATTGCAGAAGGTTTTGGAAATAAAGGAACAGGTCTTGGAAAATCTGAAAATTGAACTAGGCAACTTAAACCAAATCTACAAAGAAGCAGAATGTGAAATTGCAAATTTAAAAAAGAAATATTCTGATGTTAACATGGAGTTTACAGAAAAATCATCTGTTTCAATTTCAGTTGGTGAAATGTCTTATTATAAAATGCTTTTAAGCAGCATATTGCGAAAAGTCGAAAACAAGGAAGAAGAAAAAGAAAGACTCTTAAAGAAAATAGATGAAAAAAGGCATGAAATTGTCGGCAAGAATATTGAAATATCAAGTCTTGAAAAATTAAGAGAAAAGGAAATGGAGAAATACAACAGTGCCCTGGCAAAAAGCGAAGAACTTTTCATTGAGGAGTTTGTTTCCAACAAAAGCATGGCAAAGGGTTACTTAGTATGATAAATGATTTAACTAATGATTATTGAAAGGAGGTGAGTATAATGAACGTAAATTTTAGCGGCATGATTCCGTTCCAGCCTGGACAAATGCCAAAAAACTTCGGTGCTGTTAGCACAAAGGGGTCATCATTCATGAATCTTTTAGGCTCCTTGATGACAGAAAACGTACCGGGGGCTGTGATGACTTCTGCAGCGACAGAAAATCCTGAGGTATCAGGTGCAGATGAAAATTTACTTGAAGTGATTGTGGGACAAGGGATAAATTTAAACAGCATAAAGTCAGAAGCAATGACTGATGCATATGAGCAGCCTGGTTTAAAGAAAATAGAAACTATAAATCAAGACCAAGATAAAGATGATGAAGATTCAACGCTTGTTCTTGATGGAATTAATCAGTACCTGGCATATGTTCCAAAATTTCAAAATGACAATTATGAAGTGCTGAAGGCTGATGACAGTGTGAAGTCTTTAAATGATTTGATAAATCAGTCAAAACCAAGACAGATCAGTACATTTGAAAATCTGAAGGCTCAAGACAAACAGATTCCGGCTTCTGAGAAAATAAGTCCTGATGCTCCTAAAGCCGAAGGCTTAAAGGAAATCAACACCTATGCTAAAAAGATAATTTCTGAGATAGAAAACAGCAGAAGTAAGCTTAAGAATGAAATTGATCTTAATGCAAATCTTGCAGAAAAAAGCAGAGCAATGCTTTCTGAAAACAAAATCATTGAAGTAAGCGATGAATCATCGTACATAAAATCTTCTGCAATTTCTCAAATTAAGGAGAAAGTTGAACTGTTGGTCAAGGACGGAACAAACGGCACAAAAGAAGTGACCATGGAACTGCAGCCTGAACACTTGGGCAAGGTACATATTAAAATGTTCTATGAGAACAACAAGCTTACAGTAGAAATTAAGGCACTTAATGAAGAAACAAGCAAGCTGCTACAGTCAAATTCACAGGAACTGGCAAAAGTATTGAACAAGACAGTTGATTCCAGCGTGAATGTTGTTGTAAAGCATGAGTCAGCATATGGTCAAAATCCGCTTGATTACAGCCAGGAACAGGGTAAAAATCAGCAAAAGAACAATTATACATACAAGGGATTTAATCAGGATGAAAATGACGATGACATGTTTTCTCAGATTATGAATGGTACAGCTTCATAGTAAAGGAGGGTTACTTTGGAAATAAATGCATACGGCTCAAGCTACACAAGCAGCACATCTAATTTAAATATCAGCACAAAAGACAGCTCAGCACTGGACATGAACGACTTTTTGAATTTGATGGTTGCACAGGTGACTAACCAGGACAGTATGAATCCTATGGACAACACAGAATTTGTATCCCAGATGGCTCAGTTTTCAGCATTGCAGGCAATGACGGATCTTTCAGAAATATCAATGCAGGGACAGGCTACATCACTTATTGGGAAAAATGTAGTTATGGCAAGCTACAACAGCAAGGGAGAACTTGAAGTTCAGGAAGGTGTTGTTCAGAAAGTCACAATACACAGCGGTGAAACAAAGCTTTACGTAAATGATATTGAATATGATTATTCCAATGTCATGGAAGTTAAAAATGAACCGGAAGAAACTGTTTCAGAAATTGATATGATCTCTCAGATGCTAGAAGGAATAAACAGCATAAAGAACTTCCTGATAAAGGATGAAACAGAAAGTCCAGCCGTTGAAGGCAGTCAACCAGAGTAGGCGGTGATTAAATGACTGACATAAATTTCATAAGAAAAATAAGCAACTTAAACAACAACATTCAGCCGGGCACCAACTTTAAAACAAACCAGGACATCCAGACATCTTTCAAGGATATCTTAAGTGAAAAGTTTAAGGAAAATGAAGTTACATTTTCGAAACATGCTAATGAAAGAATAGCCGAAAGAAATATTCATGTAAGCCCGGAAGTTACGGATAAACTCAACGAAGCCGTAGAACAGGCAAAGGACAAGGGGTTGAAAAATGTGCTTGTGATGATCGACAATCAGGCATTCATAGTGAGCACCATGAGCAATAAGGTAATAACAGCAGTAAACAGCAATGAACTTAAAGAAAACATATTTACAAATATCGATGGAGCTGTAATAAAATAGCCGGTCCTTTTTAGGGGGTTATAGTCCGGAATGTTTGAAGGACTCGCAGCTAATAAAAAAAGGAGAATGATTAATTATGATGAAAGCACTTTATTCTGGTGTTTCAGGCTTAAGAAGCCACCAGACAAAAATGGACGTAATAGGTAACAATATCGCCAACGTAAATACAAATGGTTACAAAACTCAACGTGCAACATTCAGAGATGTTTATTATCAGACAGTCAGCAATCCAGGCCAGGCATCTGCCGGAATAGGCGGAACCAACTCATCTCAGGTTGGTTACGGAGCACAGATTGCTTCAGTGGATACTATTCATACACTGTCCGGATATTCTCCTACAAATAAGGAAACAGACCTTTATATTAACGGAGATGGTTTCCTGAAGGTTAAGGATGCCAGCGGAAACATGTACTACACTCGTTACGGCGCATTGAACTTTGACTCTCAGGGACAGCTGGTTGATTCAAACGGATCCATAGTGATGGGTCTTAACGGAGCTGTTACGGCGGCAGCAAATACTACAATTCCTGAAGCATCGCTTGTTGGCATAGACATAGACATTGACAAGTTCAGCAATATTACAATCAACAGCGACGGAACAATAACAGGGGTTGGTCTGGATTCTACAGATGCTGCAACTTACAATAAAGTTACAACACTGGGTCTCATAGCTATTTCTACAATACCTAACCCTGCAGCTTTGCAGCTGGACGGAAGTTCTTACTATTCTGCAGGAAACAACACAGGAACAATCACATACCATGCTGCAGGACTGGGAGGTTCGGGTTCTCTTGTAACAGGAGGACTTGAAATGTCAAATGTTGACCTTGCAAATGAGTTTTCAGACATGATCATAACTCAGAGAGGTTACCAGGCAAATTCCAAAATAATAACTGTTGTTGATGAGATGCTTGAAGAACTTGTAAACATGAAGAGATAATTAGAAATAACAGTGTAACAGACGGATAACAATAGACGAACAATGAAACATTGTTCCTCTATTGCCGTCGTTACAGCTTGCTTTACCAATAAAAGTATTAATCATGGTTATAAAAATGTTGTGAGTGTGATTAATATTTTTATAAAAAATAGGAGGACTTATGGTAGAAGTAGTGGGTATTAACGGGGAGGCATTTATATTGAATGCAAGTTTGATTGAAAAAATAGAATTCATTCCTGAAACAAAAATAACCCTCACAACGGGCAAATATTATTTGGTTAGGGATTCAAAAGAAGAAATTGTCAATAAAATAATCAAATACAATCAAAAAATATTAAAAGGCGTTACTGCTGAGTAACAAGAGGTGAAAGATGAACATATCGTTTTTAGTTGGATTGCTGGCAGGATTTGCCTTGGTTATATACGGAATTGTTTCAAGCGGGTCAAGCATGTCTCAGGTTACACAAAGTTTTATTGATATTCCCAGCATGTATATTACATTTGGAGGTGCTATTGCATCAACAATAATGTCTGTGCCGGTAAAATATCTCAAGGATGTTCCCAAGAATTTAAAAGTGCTGATGAAAAGGGAAAAAATTAATCTGAACGAATATATTGACACCATTGAAGAGCTTGCCAAGGAAGCAAGGCTTAAGGGACTTCTGGTTCTTGAGGAAAAAGTCAATTCCATGGATCTGCAGGATGAATTTTTAAAATATTGCGTAATGCTTATAGTAGACGCCATTGAACCTACAAAGGTTAGAGCACAGATAGAAAATGAAATAGACTGCATTGAAGCGCGACATGCTTCTGCATGGAAGGTGTTTGATACATTGGGAAGCTTCGGACCTGCCTTTGGTATGCTTGGTACACTCATCGGACTCATAAACATGCTAGCCAACATGGATACATCAAACGGAGCAGATGCTCTTGGAAAAGGTATGTCGACTGCTCTTGTTACAACATTTTACGGCTCGGCTCTCACAAACATGTTTTGTGTTCCAATATCAAACAGGCTGAAAGCAAAGCACGAAGAAGAAATGATAGCCAAGGAACTCATTATGGAAGGTGTCCTTTCAATACAGTCAGGGGAAAATCCTAAATACATAAGAGAAAAACTGAACTCATACATAACATACGAAGAAAGAGGTTCCGCATCTCAGGCAGAGAGTGAAGAAGGCGGAGCAAAGAAAAAATCAAAAAGGGGAAAAAGCAGAAAAAGTGAAGCAAATGCTTAAGTCTGCAGAGTAGTGTCAATATGGCTAGAAAAAGAAAAAGGGACAGCAGTGGCGGAGCAAGCTGGCTGGAAACATACAGTGATATGGTTACATTGCTGTTGACATTTTTTATAATGCTGTATGCCATGTCAACAATTGATGCCCAAAAGTATGCAATGATAGTGGAGGCCTTTTCCAAAGGAACTGAAGTTGAAGAGGATATTGAAGATTTATCCGGAACAGGTCAGATGGACGGTGGCTCCATTGAAGTAGAGGAAGCAGAAGAAGAGGATGTTGACCAGCTTTATGAAATGCTTAAAAGTTATGTAGATGAAAACAACCTGAATGAAAGTGTAGAAATAAGCAAAAGTGAAGAGTATGTATTCATCAGATTTTCTGACAACATCACATTTAAGGGCTACAGCAACAACTTAAACCAAAGCGGGAAAGATATTTTGGATGTTCTTGCTAACGGGTTGAGCCTTGTTGACGAATATGTGGAAGAAGTAATCATAGCAGGGCATACTGCAGAAGTAGAAAAAGACAAGTCAAACATAGACAGAGCACTTTCAACAGACAGGGCCAACGCGGTGCTTCAGTACCTGGAGAGCAAGAATGTTATAAATCCAGCCAAGTATCTGGCCATTGGATATGGGCTTTACAGTCCAATTGCAGACAACAGCACTCCTGAAGGTAGAGCAAAAAACAGAAGAGTTGAAATTTTCATAAGCCGAAAAGGACATCCGGTAAGTTATACTGAAATAATTAAAGATACCATAAACGGAGATGACAACACTGACAGTGAAGATATAACTGAGTATCAGAGCAATCAGTTAGAATAGTAAAAATCATGGAACGAGGGCAAATGATATGGCAGAAATACTATCACAGAGCCAGATAGACGAACTGCTTAACAACTTAAGCAGCGGAGATGTTGATATAAAGGAAATAGAAAAAAACGAAAAAAAAGTAAAAGAATATGACTTCAGAAGTCCTAAAAAAATAACAAAGGAAACAATAAAGCTCTTAAAGGGCATTTATGAAGGTTACTGCCGAATGCTTTCATCGAGGTTAACATCAATGCTCAGGCTCATGTGTGATGTTACGGTGGAACAGGTTGAAGAAAGCATATTCCATGAATACAATAATGCACTGGACGATTATGTTCTAATGGGTCTCGTAAATTTGAGCTATCCAGACGATTCGGTTTCAGACAGCCAGATTCTCATGGATGTTTCAAAGCCGTTGTCCTTTGTAATAATAGACAGGCTTTTAGGGGGAAGCGGCGAGGAGTATGAAAACATCAGAGACTACACTGACATAGAACTGTCGCTTCTTGGAAATATGTTCAAGCAGATAGTTCCCATGATGGGTGATTCATGGGAAAGCACAATTGAAATAAAAACAGAGCTTGCCAAGATAGAAACCAACTCAAGATTCATTCAGTCCATAAATTACAATGACACTGTAGTTATAGTGGTCCTGAATGTTACCTTGAATGAGTCCACAGGAAAAATTACCATATGCATGCCTTCAAGCATCATTGGTGAAGTGATGAAAAAAGCAAATGTGTTTTCAAAGACAAGCAAGAAAAAGATGGATCAGAGCGTGGAAGAGCAAAAGGAACTTATAATGGATTCCATAAAATCTTCAAAGCTTACAATAACAGGAGTGCTTGGAAAGGCCCAGGCAACACTGAAAGATGTAGTGGACATGCAGGTCGGAGACCTGATAATCCTTGACAAGGCCGTCAATTCATATGTTGATGTGAATGTTGACGGTGAAAAGTGGTTTGAAGGAACATGGGGAACAAAGAAAAACAAAGGCGTAATAAAAATTAAGAATATTATACATTAGAGGAGCTACTTATGATGAATGAAAATATTTTTTCAGATATGGAGCGGGATGTAATAGGAGAAGTAATGAATATAAGTTTAGGCTCTTCTGCTACATCACTGTCCACATTGTTGGGAAAAAGAGTTGAAATAACCGTGCCTAAAGTAAATGTAATCAACGCCACGCAGTTCAGCTATGAAAATCTTGAACCTGCAATAGGTGTTGAAATCAACTATGTTGAAGGATTAAACGGCGTCAATCTCATGATATGGAAAAGGCTTGATGCAAAGGCAATAATAGAAATTTTGATGGGACAATCCATTGCTGACGATGAGTTTGAAATGGATGAGATAAATTCAAGCGCCATTTGTGAAGTAATGAACCAGATGATGGGCTCAGCAGCAACTGCCTTGTCAGACTTCCTGGGAAAGTCAATAAACATATCAACGCCTTTGGCTTATGAAATAAACGACAAAACGGAATTCAGAAATAAATATTTTATAGAAGATGAAGTTATTGTGGCAGTAAGTTTCGACCTGTTCATAGAAGGAACGGTGCAGAGCCAGTTCATTAACGTAATGCCTGTTTCTCTTGCAAGAGAAATTGTTTCTAACTTTTTAAAAGGGGCAGAAAGCTTTGCAGAAAGTCCTGCTGAAGAAACAAAGCCTAAGGAAGAAGTAAAAAAGGCAGACATGGCAGCGGAAGCAAAAGACATTCAAAGAAATACAGAAACATTTGAATATGAAGATGACGATAATTACGAAGAAAGACCAAGGCAAAGAAACGTACAGCCGCAAAGGCCAAAGCAAAAAAAGAAAGAGCAGGTTCCTGTAAATGTAAGACCCATGGATTATGAAAGGTTTGATGATGATGAAGATCAGCTTTCAGAAGAACAGCTTTCAAATCTGGATTTGATAATGACAGTGCCGCTGGAAATCAGTGTTGAAATAGGGAAAAGCAAAAGAAAAATAAAAGATATACTTGAATTTTCCCAGGGTACCATAATAGAACTTGACAAACAGGCAGGAGCTTTAGTCGACATCATAGTCAACGGACAGCTTATTGCAAAAGGAGAGGTTGTTGTTGTAAATGACAATTTCGGAGTAAGAATAGCAGAAATAATCAAAAAAGATGAATTGATAAAAATCACATTATAGGATTACGGAGGTTTGAAATGGAAGGTAAAATATTAGTAGTGGATGATGCAGCGTTTATGAGAATGATGATCAAGGATACGCTCAAGAAGAATGGTTATGAAAATTTAATCGAAGCGTCGGACGGTGAATTGGCAGTGCAGTCATACAAGGCAGAGAAACCTGACCTGGTAATAATGGACATTACAATGCCAAACAAAAATGGCTTGGAAGCATTAAAGGAAATAAAAGAATTTGATCCTTCTGCAAAAATAGTAATGTGCTCGGCAATGGGTCAGGAATCAATGGTTGTTGAAGCAATAAGAAGCGGAGCAAAAGACTTTATAGTAAAGCCTTTCAAGGCTGACAGAGTATTAAAAACAGTACAGGGCATTATTGGATAGGAGCTGGTCTAAATTAAAGATATATTTTCACTGATTGTATCTCTTGCAGGTATAATATTGGTACTGTTTTTAACTTATTACGGTACAAGGTGGATCTCTTCAAAAACAAATCTAGCTTCACGGTCAAGGTACATGAACATAGTGGACAGAATTGTCATAGGTCAGAACAAGTACCTGGCAATAGCTGAAATAACAAACAAGTATTATTTGCTGAGCATTACTGAAAGAGATGTGAACATCCTAAAAGAACTGGATGACTTTCAACTGAAAGACGAAGAAGAAAAAACCGACGTTATGGAGTTTGGCAGCATAATCAACAAATTATTGAAAAAATAGCATGGCAGAGAATGCTTTCAAAAAGCATTCTCAAAAAAGAGGAAAAATGACAAGCAAGATAAAACAAATATCAACAACAATTTTAACAATGATGGTTTTAGTGTTCCTAGGTACAAAAAATGCTTATGCAGGAACAATCAACATGGACATTAACGGAAATTCAGCTCAGACTGTTGAAATTCTGGTTATGCTAACCTTGATCACACTGCTTCCGTCTATTTTGATAATGATGACAGCTTTTACACGAATAATAATAGTACTGTCATTTTTAAAAAATGCCATGGGTTTGCAGCAAACACCTCCAAACCAGGTTCTCATAGGGATTGCAATATTTCTTACACTTTTCATAATGTCGCCGGTTATTGACGAAATAAATACCGATGCTTACCAGCCATACAAAAATGAAGAAATAGCACAGGATGAGTTTTTCGACAGGGCATCTAAGCCTTTAAAAATATTCATGCTGAAGCAGACAGGAAACGATGAACTTCAAATGTTTGTAGACATGTCAAATGACCAGGAAGTAAAAAATCCGGAAAGCATTGAGGATTTGCCTCTCACTGTGGTAATGCCTGCATTTGTAACAAGCGAACTAAAAAGGGCATTCATCATTGGGTTTCTTCTTTATATACCATTCCTCATAATAGACATGATAGTTTCAAGCGTCCTCATGTCAATGGGAATGATGATGCTGCCTCCGGTAATGATATCCATGCCTTTCAAGCTGCTGCTGTTTGTTGTCATAGATGGGTGGTCGCTGTTGTTTAAAACACTAATTACGACCTTTAACTTCTAGGAGGACTCATGAATATATCATTTGTAATGGAAGTCATGCAGTCTGCAGCAATGACAGCAATTAAAATAGCAGCGCCCATATTGTTATTAAGTCTTACCATAGGGCTTCTCATAGCGGTTTTTCAGGCAGCTACGCAAATTCATGAACAAACACTGACTTTTGTTCCAAAGCTTCTGGTAACGGCTATAGTGCTTATAGCACTGGGCTCATGGATGATGGAAGTAATGTCTGACTTCACTCTTCACATATTTGATCTGATGCTCAATGTTTATTAGAGGTGAATATGACACTTACAGGAGATATAACTTATTTTTTACTGATACTTGCAAGAATGAGCGGCTGTGTGTTTTTTAACCAGATATTCGGAAGGGGAAGTCTTCCTGCAGCATTTAAAATATCCCTTAGCTTGTTTTTTACGGTTACCGTGTATGGAATGCTGCCTCCCGTGACAGATATTGTAATAAACACAACCATCGAATACATGGTGCTGATAATTAAAGAGCTGTTCATAGGATACATCATAGGATACATAATAAGTTCGTTTTTCAGCATAGTTGTAATAGGCGGGGAAGTAATGGACATGCAGATGGGCATGTCAATGTCAAAAATATACGACCCAAGCAGTAACGTTTCATCAGGTATTGCAGGAAGCTTTTTAAATATAATTCTGATATTTTTATTCTTCAGCGCCAACGGGCACATATCGCTCATAAAAATATTCATGACTTCCTGCAAGCTCATAGAAATAGGAAATTTTAAAATACCGCAGGACTTGTTCAGGAACATGGTTGAGATGTTTTCTCAGATACTTATATTGTCGCTGAAATTAGCAATGCCTCTCATGGCAGTGGAGATTATTCTGGAATCTGGAATAGGAGTTTTAATGAAGGCAATTCCTCAAATAGAGGTGTTTTCAGTGAACGTCCAGCTGAAAATAATCGTGGGACTTCTGTTGATATTGATGCTTGTTCCCACATTCTCAACTTTTATAGATAAAATTCTTACTCTTATGTTTGATCAGATAAGAAACAGCTTAAGTTCAATGATAACATAGAATAACAAAAAGGATTAATATGGCAGGCGAAGAAAAAACCGAGAAAGCCTCCCCCAAGAAAAGGCGGGATGAACGAAAAAAAGGTAATGTGTTTCAAAGCAAGGATGTTGTAACAGTAGGAGTCATTGCCATATCATTTATAATGCTGGATTTCTGGGGGCCGCACATTTATAAGTACACAAGCAATGTCTTCAGAAAATATATTTCACTGATGACTTCAACATACAGCATAGAAAAAAACTTCTTGTCACTGCTTATAAAGGACATTACATTTACGCTTTTGTCCAGTGTGGGAATAATAATGGCAGCCGTCATGGCGACGTCAGTCATTTTTACAGGAGCACAGACAAAATTCCTCATATCCAGGGAAAACATAAAGTTTAAATTTTCAAAATTAAATCCTCTTTCGGGAATAAAAAGGATGTTTTCCATAAGGTCTGTTGTGGAAGTAATAAAAAATCTCATAAAAATCTCAATACTCGGGTATCTCATATATTCATCCATTATTGATAATCTGCAGCAGGTTCCAAAGCTTGTACAGGTAGATTTGATATCGGGAATAAACTTCATATTCTCATCAATAATGGCAATTGTTAAAAGCGTGGTAATAGCATTTGTTGCAATTTCAGCTTTTGACTTTTTGTATCAATGGTGGGAATACGAAAAGAACATTAAAATGTCAAAACAGGAAGTCAAGGAAGAATATAAGCAAATGGAAGGGGACCCTAAGGTCAAGGGAAAGATCAAAGAAAAACAAAGGGCCATTTCCTATTCAAGGATGATGCAGCAGGTTCCGCAAGCCGATGTAATAATCAGAAACCCTACACATTTTGCAGTTGCAATAAAATATGACATTGACAAAGACCGTGCTCCAATTGTTCTGGCCAAGGGACAGGACAACGTAGCACTCAGGATAATAGATAAAGCAAAAGAAAGCAACATTAATATAGTTGAAAACATCCCTTTGGCAAGGGCATTATATAAATCAACAGAAATTAACCGTGAAATACCATTGGAATATTATGAACCTATTGCAGAAATTCTGGCATGGGTATACAGGTTAAAGGAAAAGGAAAAACACTAAAATATGAAGAAGATACTTAACAATTCCATTTCATTATTCATAATAGCAATAATACTCATGATAATAATTCCTCTTCCGGAGTTTGTACTGGATTTGATGTTTATTATCAACATTGCATTGTCCATAATCATATTGCTTACAACAATGTATATAAAAGAAGCCTTGGAATTTTCAGTCTTTCCTTCGCTTTTGCTCATAACCACACTGTTCAGGCTGTCATTGAACATTTCTTCAACCAGGCTCATACTCACAAACAACGGGGATGCGGGAGCAGTAATTGCTACATTTGGTAACTTTGTTCTCGGCGGCAATGCAGTTGTCGGATTCATAGTGTTCATAATAATTGTACTGGTTCAGTTTATTGTAATCACCAAGGGTGCTGAAAGAATCGCAGAAGTAACTGCTCGTTTCACACTGGATGCAATGCCAGGCAAGCAAATGGCAATAGACGCAGACTTAAGCTCAGGAATAATAACTGAAACCGAAGCAAAGAGAAGAAGAAACAACATACAAAGAGAAGCAGATTTTTACGGTGCAATGGACGGAGCCACCAAGTTCGTGAAGGGCGACTCAATAATGTCAATCATTATTACTGCCATAAACTTTGTAGGCGGAATAATAATAGGAATGGTTCAGGGCGGTTCCACATTTGCTGTAGTGCTTCAGACATATTCAATTTCAACAGTTGGAGACGGATTGGTTTCCCAGATACCGGCACTATTGATTTCAACTGCAACAAGCATGATTGTTACAAGAGCTGCTTCAGAATCAACCATGAATGTGGATTTGACAAGCCAGTTCAAATCACAGCCCATTGTTCTAATAATTTCAGGAATTGTATTGGTAATAATGGGACTCATACCGGGCTTTCCGAAAGTTCAGGTTTTTACACTTGCAGCAATGTTCATATTTTTAGGTTACAAGCTTCTTGACGGCGGCAGCGAAGCAGTCATGGACAAAGAAAAGGATGATACGGTTAGTGAAGCTCCGGCACCTTCAGAAGAAGAATACTTCAGAAACATTGACAACATATATGAACTCATTCAAATTGATCCCATTGAAATGGAAGTGGGATACAGTCTGATTCCGTTGGTTGACGAGGCAAGCGGCGGAAACTTCATCGACAGGGTTGTAATGTTCAGGCGGCAGTTTGCCCAGGAAATGGGAATGGTTGTTCCCTCAGTGAGACTGAGAGACAACGGATACTTAAATCCCAATGAATATGTGGTCAAGCTAAAGGGTGAAGAAGTGGCAAGAGGAGAAATACTGGTTGAGTATTACCTTGCACTTGATCCCGGAAGTCTGTCCGGAGAAGTTGACGGCATAGAAACAATTGAGCCAGCCTACGGCATACCAAGCAAGTGGATTACAAAGGACAAAAAGGAACTTGCAGAAATATACGGCTACACGGTAATTGATCCTTTGTCAGTACTGCTGACACATTTGTCGGAAGTCATAAAGGCTCATGCTCATGAACTGTTATCAAGACAGGATTTAAATCAGTTATTGAACAACATCAAGAAAGAAAATGAGCTGCTGGTACAGGAAGTAGTTCCCGGAGTTGTTTCACAGGGAAATCTCCAGAAGATTCTTGGAAATCTCCTGAGGGAAGGAATTCCTATAAAGGATATGGAAACAATTCTTGAAACAATCAGCGACTATGGTTCTTCTGTTAAGGATACTGAAATGCTTACAGAATATGTGCGCCAATCACTGAAGAGGACCATTACAAGAAAATGGTCTGAAGGCGGACAAATAAAAGTAATAACACTAAGTACCGATGTTGAAAAGATTATAATAAGTGCAATAAACAAAAGCGACAAAGGATCTTATTTGTCCATAGACCCTGAGGTAATGCAGAAGCTTGTGGGACAGCTTTTAGAACAGATTAGCAAACTGAAAAGCGAGCTGAGCACTCCCATTATCCTCACATCTCCTTTTGTGAGGGGTTATTTCAGGAAACTTTTAGATCAATTTTATCCAAAAGCCATTGTGTTATCATTTAACGAAATTGACAATTCCACACAGATACAAGCATTAGGCAATATTGCAATTTAAATGGTATGAGAGAGTGATGATATGATTTTAACTGAGAAAAAAACAATTGTAGATGAAAATTATTTATGGGAACAATATGCTTTTACAAAGGACATAAAAATAAGAAACCAGATTATAGAAAAATACAGCTATCTGGTTAAAATAATCGCATTGAAATTAAGAGGCGTCTACCAGCAGTACGGTGATGTGGAGGACATAGTCAATGAAGGAATAATTGCGCTTATTGATGTCATAGACAAGTTTGACCTGTCAAAGAACATAAAGTTTGAGACATACGCAACAATACGAATCAGAGGTTCCATAATTGATTATGTCAGAAAGCAGGACTGGATACCCAGAAAGGTTAAAAATGATTTCAAGACAGTGAAGGAAGCCCAGGATGAGCTTACTTTCAAGCTGGGAAGAGAGCCTGAGGACAAAGAAGTTGCTAAGCACCTGAGACTGGATATGACAGAGTACAACAACATAGTGAGAAATGCCCATGGTACTGCCATGCTGTCCTTTGAAGAACTGTTGAGCGAAACAAATCTAAGAGAACTGGAAGCAAGTCCTGGTTATGAGCTTCCGGAACAGGAGCTTGAAACGAAGGAACTTTATGAAATTTTAAAAGACAGCATAAACAAATTGAATGAAAAGGAAAAGCTGGTGGTGTCCCTGTATTACAATGAAGAGCTGAAACTTAAGGACATAGCAGAAATTCTGAACATAAGCAATTCAAGGGTGTCGCAGATACATACTTCAGCTCTGCAGAAATTGGAACATGGAATAAGACAATATATGTACGATAAAAAATAAAGAGGTGTATTATGTCAAGAGGATTTTATGCTTTAACTTCAGGGATGCTGACTCAGCAAAGAAAAATTGACATTTCAAGCAACAACATATCAAACCTTAACACTGCCGGATATAAAAAAGAACAAGCTGTGACTACAAACTTTGGAAGTCTGCTCATAAACAAGTACAAGCAGGACGGAATAAATGAAGAGGCAGTTCCCCTGGACAATGTTTCTGTTATAAGAACAATGGCTGAAAACAACACCATTCATTCACAGGGAACACTGGAGCAGACAGACAGAAAAACTGATTTTGCAATAATGGGAGCAGGTTTTTTCGCTGTGGATAATGGGGGAGAAATTTTATACACAAGAAACGGAAGTTTCAACATAGACAACGAAGGATACCTTGTTCTTCAGGGTTCAGGAAGAGTGCAGGGAGAATACGGAGAAATATATGTGGGAAGCGATGATTTCGAATTCAGTAACGGAATAATCTATGTTGACGGGGAAGAAGTGGACAAAGTTGCTGTATATGATTTTCTTGACTACAACAATCTTAACAAAACAGGAGAAGGGCTGTACACATCGACTGAAGACCCTGAACTTGTGGAATATCCTGAAGTTCTAAACAGTACAATTGAAAGGTCCAATGTAGATGTAACAAAGGAAATGACAGATATCATGTCTTCTCAGAGGGCCCTTCAGACAGCAGCCCAGGCATTTAAAATATATGACATGATTCAGGACAAGGCTGTCAATGAAATAGGAAAAATAAATTAATTTTAATTAATTCCTAATTTCATTTCCCGGGAAATTTGTCGCCTAAGAGTGAAAAACTATCGTAATTTTATAATATTTGTCAATATAAGGAGCAATTATGATCAAGGCATATTACACTGCAGTAAACGGAGCAACAAGCAATCAAAATTATCTGGATGTTATTTCAAACAACATGGCCAACATTCAGACTGAAGGATTCAAAAAATCAAAGGCTGAGTTTTCTGATTTGATGTATACAAACATACGCGGTGCAGAGGGAGAAAACACTGAGATGAAATCAGGAAGCGGAAGCAGGCTTAATAAGGTAGACGTGGTGTTCAATCAGGGAGCATTGTATTCAACCGGCGCAGCAACTGACTTCGCCATTGCAGGCGATGGTTATTTTGCTGTTCAGTTTGAAGATGAAAATTTATATACAAGAGGCGGAAGTTTTGAGGTAACAAACATAGACGATGAAAATTACCTCACTTACCAGGGAGGTTTTGTCTTAAATAGTGAGGAAGAACCTATAATTTTGGAAAATTCTGACGATAATATAAATGTAGGTGTTTTTGAGTTTATGAACAACAGCGACTTGTCACAGGCAGGAAACAATTTGTTTCGTATTACAAATGAGGATGCAGAGTACAGCCTGTCTGAAAATTCAAAGGTTATGAAAGGGTATCTGGAATCTTCGAATGTTGATTTGGCTGAGGAAATGGTAAAGCTTATTCAAATTCAAAAATCATTCCAGCTGAATTCAAATGTAATACAGACTGCAGACGAAATTGAACAGACAATTAACTCTTTAAGAAGCTAAATAACTAAAGGAGCGATACTATGGAAGAAATAAACAGCATGCAGGACATTGTGGAGGATGACGGCGCTCAATCAAGCGATGAAGCATTGCCTAAATATAACATTAATCATTTAGTATCAGCGAACAAATTAAAAACTTACATAAGAATAGAGTTGTTTGAAAAAGACACAGAAATAAGCCCGGATGAAATATTAAATTACCTGGCTGAACAGGGGATAGTTTACGGAATAAGAGAAAACGAAATCAGATCATACTGCGAAAACAAGGAATATAATAAGGAACTTACGGCAGCATGCGGCAAGGAGCCTGTAAACGGCAAAGATGCAGAGCTTGTTTATGATTTTGATGTTTCAAATGGATGCAGATTTACAGAAAAAGAAGACGGTTCAATAGATTTTCACAATTTGAACAATGTAATAAATGTCAACAAAAACGATGTGCTATGCCACATAATTCCCGTACAGGAAGGCGTAGACGGAGTTGATGTTTACGGTAACGTCATAGCTTATAAAAAAGGCAGTACCGTTTCATTCAATAACGGAAACAACACTTATGTATCCGATGATGGCCTTAAGCTTCTCGCAGCAGCTGATGGAAGCGCAGAAATATCAAACGATAAGGTTTATGTGGAAAGTGTTTACAAGGTTGAAAATGTGGACAACGAAACAGGAAACATAGATTTTGTGGGAAATGTGGTAATAAACGGCGATGTGAAGGCAGGGTTTTCAGTTGCTTCTAAAGGCGACATTAAAATCCGCGGCATGGTTGAAGGAGCACATATAAAGGCTGATGGAGATGTTGTTATCGGCAAGGGAATGAACGGCATGGGTAAGGGAACAATTCGCGCAAAAGGAAATATAACTAGCAAGTACATTGAAAATGCGTCAATAGTTTCTGATAAATGCGTATATGCGGAAGCTCTCATTAACAGCGATGTAACTGCAAAGGAATCAATAATCCTGAGAGGTTCAAATGCCGCAATAATAGGAGGAACAAGTCAGGCTGAAAACATGATATTTGCAAAGACCATCGGAAGCAAGACAAACGCAGAAACAAACATAATTATAAACTTAACCAGATACATGGAAGAACAAAAGCTTTATGCAGCTAAGAAAAAAGTCAATGACAGTCTGGAAAAGGAATTGGATTTAAAAAACAAAGAGCTTAAAGAAATCGAAGAAAAAACCGATATAATAATGAGTTCAGGCATGGATTTAAACAGCAAAAATTCAGTAAAGAAGCAGCTGTTGTTAAAAAAAATAATGGTAAACAATGAAATACAGGATTTGAAAAGACAGCTTACTGAAATTATTCCTACAGACAACATAGCTAACCATAAAATAGTCTGCAAGGGAATAATGTACTCAAACACAAGAATAACAATTGGATGGATGAAGCACAGGGTAAGACAGGACATAAGCTACAGCAAGATTTACAATGACGGTAACGACATATCTGTTGTGCCATTGAATCCGTCTGACCTTGAATGACAAAAAGTCAAGGAGGCAAAATGGAGTTAAACGAAATTCATATAGATGTATTGAAGGAAATAGGAAATATAGGAGCTGGAAACGCAGCAACATCTCTTTCACAAATGTTGTCAAAGAGAATAGACATGAATGTTCCCGAAGTAAGTTTGCTTGATTATGAGAATGTAATAAATTCCATAGGAGGAGCTGAAAATGTAGTCGTTGGTATTCTGGTGAGCTTTGAGGGTGAAATTGACGGCGTCATATTGTTTTTACTGAAAAAGGAATTTGTACACATGATTTTGAATTCGCTGCTTGGTACCGAACTCCAGGGTTTTGAGGATATTTCCGAAATGGAAATGTCAGCATTGTCTGAAATAGGCAACATAATGGTATCATCCTATGTAAATTCAATATCATCTCTTACAAACATGACAATTGACATAACAGTTCCAAGCCTGAACATTGACATGTCAGGAGCTCTTCTAGATGCAGTTACCGCAGAATTCTCGGAAGCTGCCGACAAGGTAATTTTCATAAGAGAAAAATACTTTTGTCAGGAAGAAACCATATACAGCCACATGCTTCTTTTGCCAAGCATGTCATCCCTGGAAATTTTGCTTAGAAAGTTTGGAATGGAAATATGAGTGCAGAAGTAAATGTCGGCATATCAGACATGAAGATAGTTGCTTCTCCCGAAGGTCTCATATCATATGCCCTTGGCTCATGTGTTGGAATTTGCATAACAGATAAAGTGCTTAAAATAGCGGGGATGGCTCACATTATGCTTCCATACAACAAGAATGAGGACAAGGCAAACATATTCAAATACGCTGACACGGGAATAGCAGAAATGGTAAGGAAAATGGAAATGATGGGCTGCATGCGCTCCAGAATGGTGGCAAAAATTGCAGGAGGAGCCAAGATGTTCGAAATAAAAAGCAGCTCAGCCATAGGCAACATCGGCGAAAGAAATGTGGAAGCTACAAAGGAAACGCTTCAAAACTTAAAAGTGAAGCTTGTAGCAGCTGACACGGGCGAAAACTACGGCAGGACAATAATTTTTGACAGCAGTACAGGAGAACTGACCATAAAATCATTTGCCAAAAACATAAAAGTAATCTAAAAAAATCCGGGGACGGACCTTTAAGTTGATTTATTCAACTAAAAGGTCCGTCCCCGGATTTGGTTTACTGATGCTTTTTGTTTTTTGATACAAACTCGATTGCCTTTATAACTTCTGTGATTACTTCAGCCTGATGCTGTGTCTCCAGGGAGGAGTATTCTGCAAAGATTTCTCCTTTTTTAGTTGTTATGTAGTAAGGTTTAAGATTGTTTAATGCTTTTGCCATCATATCTTCCGTACAGCTTAAGCATTTGCATGTGTCCTTGTAAGCTGGGTCAGTTCTTAATGTGCTGTTAAGATAATTTTGAACTATTTCTTCCATGTAGTTTACTATCATATTATACTCCTTTAGGTTAATGGATTATTTCCCTGTACATTCCCACTGCAGAAATAATTATGTCGCTGTAATATTTGTGACCGCCAATATCAGTAAAATTGTAATATTTTTCAAACATTGAATTGATGAAGCTAAGTTCAATGCTTGAAGGATTGCATCCGTACAGCTTGTTTATGGCATGAACAACTTCTGCCCTGGTAATT
>NZ_JAJUJR010000225.1 GCF_029265225.1 Sedimentibacter sp. | reverse complement strand
GATGCTTTTACAGCCCTGAGCCACCCCTTGTATAAATCCTTCTGCCAGTCATCGGCTGTAAATCCTTCCTGTTTATCACGAAGCAGATTCAAGTTGTATTCGTATTTGTCCCATTTGGTTTTGGGCTGGTAGTACATGTCAAGAATTTCTTCGGCCCTTTTGCTTCCAAGAGATGCAACAACGTCAAGCCCCGAAGGAACAGGACGAACTATGGGTTCCATGAGATTTTGAAGTGCTTCTGCATCAAAAGAATACCTCTGACCCATGAAACGGAATTGTCTCCCCGAAGGAGCTGTTACCTCGGTGTACTTAGGACTGATTTGCGGTTCGGGTAGAAGAAGAGCTTCCTCAAGAAGTTCATCGTAGTATGAGCTGTCCTTGAATATGTTTAAGTCAGGAGCAGCTCCGTAAACTTTAGTTATCAGGTCTCTGAGCTCAAACACACCTAAATCGTCAGACATTCCTGTGTAAAGGGCAGTTGTTGAATAAATATTTTCAAAATCCTTGAAATTTTCTTCCTTTTCCAGTGCTATACACGTGATGATCATTGATTTCGTAAGGCTGTCAATGTCAAGTTCAGGCTCATTTTTTGTTTCATCAAAAACAGGAAAACCAGACAGTCCGTACCACATCATTGCCTTAAAATATTTTTCCAGTTTTTCGTTGCCTGCATAATGGCCGCGTACAGTGAACTGCGAATAATCAAGATCTTTTTTTATGATGGGTGATTTTAAATATCCTTCTGCTGCATTTATAAGAGCTGATTCTTCCTCCGCCAGAGAAATGACCTCTTCAGGAACATCTATGCCTGAAGTGTCAGCGCCCAACAGCATATTAGCAGTCAAAAAATATGATGACACAAATTTAAGTTCTTCGCTTAAATTTGTGTATTTTTCATCCCTGTATGCTGCTATGCTGTCAACGAGCATGTTTTCTGAAAGACTTTCCAGCTTTTCATAAAGCATTGATGCTTCCACTAGCTTAAGAGAGCTGTCAAAATAAAGGTGGTACATGTGAAGTGCAGAATCAACAGTTATGAAAGATGGAATTCTCTTATAAATGGAACTTTCGTACAAATGGTGCATCTTTGCAGCATCATAGCTTGGTTTTAGGACAACAAAACCATCCTGGTAAATTGCTGTTTTTTGTTCATCCGTAAAGCCTTCAAACTGTCCTGCATTAAACAGTTCCGATAAATCCTGGCTTATGCTTACATCTTCTGCCTGGGGTTTAAAATCAGGAAGTTCATAAGGAACATGGACATTGTAGGAAGAAATATCAAGGTTCCACGCCGCGGGAATCTTTTTATCAACATTTTCCTTCTCAGGTTCTTCAGCTGTTTTTTCTTCTTCATTTGTTCTGTCGGCACAAGATGTTAAAACAAAACTAATAACAACAAGCAAAAGCAAAAAATTAAAAAACCTTGTTACCATGTTTACCTCCCTTGTTTCAACTGGTTCCAGATAATTTCAGAACTCTGATACAATTATCCACTGAAAATAAATAACAGAATAGTCACTTTATCCCTTTAACCACAGCAAATTTAAATTCTTTCCTGAATAATTACGTGCACTGTATCTCCCGGCTGTTTGCCGATTTTAGCACGTATGTCTTTCCTAAGTCCTATAATGTGTCCTGGAGTACCCATTCTCACAAGGCTTCCGTCATATTCCATACCGTCAAATACGGCATGGACCTTTACCCTGCCTTTACCGAATTCATTTTTTACATCATAGGGAAATTCCACATAGGCTCCGTCTATGTCAGGAACCTTCATAATAACTGCATCAAATTCATATTTTTTTTCGTTCATAAGCCCTCCTGTTACTGAACAGCATCAATAAGCTGCCTTCTTATCTCCATTCTGGCATTGTTAAGTTCACAATACAGTGTTTGTTTGGAGCATTCAGCTGTCTCTGCCAAATCATCGATTTTAAAACCAAGCATGTCACGCCACACGATGGCAGCCCTGTTTATGGGCTCAAGCGACAGCACGGCTTTTTGCAGCAGTATATTTTCTGAATACACAGCTGTTTTATTATTGTCAAATGTTTGAAAATTAGGTTCAGAAAGGAATATTCTCAAAATTTCCCTGGCCGTATTTTTCAGCATAATTGAAGGAACGTCCCCAGTATTCATTTCTGGTGCAGTATTCTCAATAGCTAAAACAGCCATCTGGCTGGCCATGCGTTCTTCACCTGTCAATCGGAAAGCAATTGTATACGCTTTGCAATAGTACTCGTTAGTTCCCAAGGTATTCCTCCACTGTCAAATTTATCTCAGTGTATATTACCACAAAAACATACTATGTGCGCATGGTTGTAATAATTAATATGGACTTATGTAAAAACTTAAGCCTTTACTTCCGAGCAGTAATTATATATGAGTACATCGACAAAAAACATGTTGCTGCAGTGGTGTATGGACATTGTACCATTGTAATTTTCAACAGATTTCATGACACTGTTAAGTCCTACTCCATGTTTGTCCTTATCTGTCTTTGTTGTATCAAGTTTTCCGTTTTTATAATTCAGATTGCCGTCAAACGTATTTGCAACGTTAATATAAAGGACATTTCTTTCCAGTTCGGCAGTTATTTTTACCAGCTTTTCCTCCTCAGCTTTTGCAGCTGCTTCAATGGCATTGTCAAGCAAATTTCCCAGAACAACGCTCAGGTCAAATGGACTGATGTTCAACTTGTCAGGTACTTTTAAATTTATTTCTGATTTGATTCCATACATTCTTGCCTTGTCTATTTTATAATTGATAATGCTGTCAAATTCAGCGTTTCCTGATTTTGCATATTCACCGGAATAATTGATGTAATTTATCATTGTATCAAGATAATCAGATGCCCCTTCTCTGTCGCCGCCTTCAATGAGCCTTTTCAACGAAAGCACATGATTTTTTATGTCGTGCCTTATTATCTTTATATTTTCCTGAGATTGATTAATAATGTCAAGCTGCTTCATATATGCGTTGTTTTGCTGAAGCAGAATAAATTTCTCCATCTTTTCGTCATAAGACTTCATGAGGGCATCGTAAAGATAAAAAACAAAAATATTAATTATGAACAATATGGTGATGCTCGCTGTCATGCCAGTGAGATTATCAGGACTAACCTGAGTCATAAGCATGAGGGCAGAAACAAGCGTTCCGGCAGGTATTACAAATATGGACAGCCAGTGAAGGTACGAAACATTAATGTTGTTTTTCACCATTTTAAAATTGGATATAAAAAGCACAACAATGTATGATACTATTTTAATGCTTATCATACCTGATATTACAGCCAGCTCCTTGTCCTTGGAAATGATGCTTACGTTAAAGTGCTGCATTATGAGTATTACAAGTGTTTCAATTATCATAAGAACCGTATACACGGAAACAGCTGCAATGAGCCTTGTTTTCATTGTGGAATGGTAATTGTACGTAAGCAGAAAAAACATTATCAAATTAGCAGCAACATTCAGTACAGGATTGTTGTATGCAAGGAATAACAGGTTGATTATAAAATAATAAGCTGCATATGAAATAAACTCAATTTTTTTGTCTGTTTCTGAACGGTCGAAAAAAACGCTTATGAAACGGAATATAATATAGGCACCAAACAAATTTACTATGAGATACACTATTGTTGCACTACTTGTCATTGTTAAGCCTCTGCTTCCTTTTAAGCAGCTGTTCTCTCACAGCCTTTCTGTTGTTCTGGCTAATTGTAAGTGTTTCTTTGTTGGACATCTTAACATAATCATAAGTATATTCTATGACGTGGTTGAAGTTAATCAGGTATGACTTGTGTATCATTATGAAATCCAGGCTTCCCAGCTTTTCTTCAACTTCTGAAAGCTTTCCGTAAAACACTTTCACATCATCCATTAAAATGATGTTTACCTTTCTTCCGTCGCTTTCAAAATACAGAATGTCTCCCACCGGAACGCTGAAATTCACATTCCCGTTTTTATACTCATAAAATTGTTTACTTTCTCCTAAAATTTTTTTTACTTTACTTATGACTGCTTCAATCTTTGTTTTTGAAACAGGTTTTATAAGAAAATTAAGAGGCCTCACTTCAAATAAATCCATGGCATAGTCTTCCCGCCCTGAAATATAAACAATCTGTGTTGTTTCATCATTCATTTCATCTCGGATTTTTTTGCCCACTTCAACTCCGTTTAAATCACGCATTTCAATATCCAAAAAAATCATGTTGTATCGGTTGTTCTTTCCTAAAAACCTGTACAATTCCTCTCCGGAATAAAATACTTCCACATCAAACTGTTCATTGATGTCTTCCTCAATG
>NZ_JAJUJR010000471.1 GCF_029265225.1 Sedimentibacter sp. | reverse complement strand
TTTTTGTTTTTATTTTCATTACACAAGTTTCGCCATTGCGTACAACCATTAAGCATTTAAATTGTAACAAAATCCGTTCTCTTGAAGCTTTGCTGGGAAGACCCGTGTCCTCAGTCCGCGTAAAAGCAAAAATAATTTAAATAGATTTATTTATGGCATGTTATCATTCAGTTATGATTTTTGCGTAACAGCATGTCTGTTTTATGCAAAAGGAGCGGTTACCCGCCCCTTGTTACTGCATCTCAAATGCAGTTTTTATCTTCCATATGTTATTTTCTCTCACCGATTGCCACTGAACGTTGTCTTTTTCAATTATCTGAGCAACGTCACCGTTTTTTACTTCTATTTTGTAGTTTAAGGTCACAGTTGCAGCATTTTTGTCTGCAGGGTCCATTTCATAACCCAGAACCTTGTAGCTCAACAACCTTACATTTGATGATTCCACTGTCTGAAGGAAGCTGTCAAAATCTTTTTCTCTGTCTGAAACAGGAGTCATGAGATACATGTAGCTGAATCTCTCATTAAGCATACCGGACAAATATTTGTCCGCACTGTCCCATGGGGATTTTTCCCTGTAATCAAGCTCTCCCTTGTCGAGAGGATATGTTGTTTTCTTTTCTGTTTCTGTGAGCATGAAAGCATACGGGTCATATACGTTGCCGGGATTCCACACCATATATTCAGTCACACCAAGTTCCTTTGCAGCTATAACCTGTGCCCTGACCTTGTCTGGTCCATATTCTATTCCCTGCCAGTCAAAATCCTGAATCCAAGGTCTTATGTGCGGAGGATTTTCCATGGATGAATTTTTTTCAATTGCTTCTTCCATTGCTCCCTTCACAACAAGGTAAGGGTTGGCATTTGGATTTTCAAGATTGTACCAGCCTGTTGAATAGTGGCTTGGGTAAACCATGGGGGCAAGGTTGTCAACATGTTCACCCATCAATATCCATGTCTGTCCTATGTCCTCAGGAAAATCATCCCATGTCCTGGTGATTATTCCAAATACGTCAGCACCTAGATTTACGCTGTAAGGTTCAAGTTCTTTTTTTGCATATTGCAGGAATTCTGCAATTGCAGTGTCCTTATCCCTTCCGTTTCTTCCCGGGAACTCCGTTATGGGGTTGTATTTTTTGGCGCCGTCCGGAAAACGCACATAGTCAAATTGAATTTCATCAAATCCAAGAAGCGAAGCTTCCTTTGCTATGGCAATGTTGTAATTCCATACATACTTGTCAAAGGGATTAATCCATGGAATGTTGCCGCTGTTGGGATCATACCATGTTCCGCCGCTTTTAAGCTGAATGGAGTGATCGGGACTCAGCACTGCGAAATTTTTATCCTTGAAAGCAACAATTCTTCCTATGGTATAAATGTCGTAATCCTTTAACACTTCAAGCATCTTCTTTACATCTTTGATTGGGATCGGAGTGTTTTGATTCATTTTTTGAACTATTTCTACATCGCTTTCA
>NZ_JAJUJR010000439.1 GCF_029265225.1 Sedimentibacter sp. | reverse complement strand
TTGAGAGGATTTATGAGGGAAGACGAAGCTAACTTCATTTCTTACCTTGCATGCATAAATTCTGATTTTGAAGACTTTGCGTACAGCGGGACCATGCTTGCACTTACATACAGCATGAATGCACTGTATGCGGAAGATCCGGATGCTTATGCAGCACTGAGAGAAACATATTCTCAGGAAGTGAAAAATGACCTTATATTTTCAAGAGACTACTGGAAGAATTTTGAAACAAAGGTTGCTGAAATTTCTAACAACATAAATGACGCGTATCTTAAGGCAAACAACCAGGAGGACGGAGTCAAGAGTTACGGCAGGATGGTTGACTTGCTCCTGGCATATTACAGAAATTAAGGAAAATAGGCATAATAATCTTTCATCCGGTCAAACTAAGGAAAATCGTTTGAAAGGGGATTATTATGGCACAGATAAGCTGCACAGTAACAAACTGCTATTTCAACAAAAGACAAGGATGTACTGCACCTACCATTGAAGTTGACGGGGAAAAAGCTGAGAAGAGCCGCCTTACCAGCTGCAACACATTCATAGAGCAAAAACCGGGAATAAGAAGCTCAGTCAGTGAACCTAAAAGCGACACGGACATTAAATGCGACGCAGTGAAATGTACATACAACAAATCACATCATTGCAACGCTTCTGGCATCCTTGTAAACGGAAGGAACGCATCTGTTCCCGAAGAAACATGCTGCAGTACGTTTAAAGATTAAAAGAAATAGGATGCTATGCATCCTTTTTTGTTTAATATATTAATAATGATGGTATATAATTCAGGAACAAATTAATTTCCAAATCGTCTAATATAACAAATATTTAAGGGAGGTGCATGTATGAATACAATTAAATTAATGAAGAAAATTTTCATACTGTCTGTTGTCTTTGTGCTTTGTTTTACATTTGCAGCTTTTGCAGAGGACAACGTGACAGTGTATGTTGACAATGAAAAAGTTGAGTTTGATGTGAATCCTTTTATTGAAGGAGGAAGAACCCTTGTTCCTTTAAGAGGTGTTTTTGAAAAACTTGGAGCTAAGGTTGATTGGAACAAATCTATTCAGGAGGTTGTCATAAAAGATGACAGCAATGAAATACAAATGCTCCTCAATAAGAACAAGGTTATGGTAAATGGTGAAATCAAGGATATTGATGTTGCCACAAAAATGATAAACAGCAGGACATTTGCTCCATTGAGGTTTATAAGCGAAAATCTTGGCCATGACGTAAGGTGGGATGCTGCCACAAATTCAGTTTATATAACCAGAAATACGTCTGCTCCGCGAAATAAAAACATGCTGTTGACTGTAGGTTCCAAGGAAAATCTCATGGCTCTTCTTGAATACAATTCAAAGCTTTACGGTTATTTGTGGACTGACATAGCTGTACCGGCAGCGGAGCCTTCAAATGTTATAGACAAGGAAGATGCAGCCCAGGCGCCCCAGGAATCAGGAGCATCTCAGGATCATTCAGATACAAACGTACAGGTCGAAGGAGTCCAGGAAGGTGACATAATTAAAAATGACGGAAAATACATTTACATAAAAACAGGTGAAAAACTAAAAATAATAGACTCAAACCCTGTAAACCCGAAAGTTGTATCCACTGTAAATGTCCCTGAAAACACAAGCATAAGTGAAATTTACATTTCGGGAAACAAGCTTGTTGTAATAGGACAAAACAATTACTTTTATATAATGAAGGAATAAGAAGAATCGGCTGTGCCTGCTGAAGAAAATACTGTTGACTATATTATGCCGCCTAGTTATTACGATGACAGGACATATGTTCTTGTTTATGACTTATCCATTGCTGAAAAGC
>NZ_JAJUJR010000030.1 GCF_029265225.1 Sedimentibacter sp. | reverse complement strand
CCTGGACTTTATGCTGCAGGAGAAGTTACCGGAGGTGTACACGGAACAAACAGACTTGGATCTAATGCTATACCGGATGCCATGGTTCACGGATACATTGCTGCTGAAGTTGCAGTAACAGGAAATGTTCCTGATTTTGTTAAGTAATAGTTTGAAACATTTAAGATAAATAGACAGGACCTTGGAAAATTGACAGTTCAATTTCCAGGGTTCTGTTTTTTGTAAAAAGCGGCAGCTTATGATTATTATAAGCTGCCGTCGTTTATTTTTGATATGAAATTATTTATTGAAGTGAACCGTTCAGTACTCTTACAATGTAGCTGTCTGCCGGAAGGAATATTGTTTTGTCGCCCTTCATGGTTGTTTTTAAGGCTTCAAGGCTGCGGATGAATTCATAGTAGCTTGCCCTGTCATCTGTTGAATACGCATCGGCAATGATTTTCATGTACTCGCTTTCGCCTTCGCCTTTCAGTTCTTCTGCTGATGCTTCAGCTTTAGAAAGAAGAATTCCGACTTCCTTGTCTGTTTCATTCACCACCTTGCTTGCTTCAAGATTTCCATCTGCCCTGTAGCTTTCAGCCATTTGTGTTCTTTCAGAAACCATTCTGCTGTATACTGCAGATTCGTTGTCTGAAGGAAGGTCAAGTCTCTTAATTTCCACGGCAATTGTTGAAACACCGTAATTTTTAAGCTGTGCATTGACAATTTCAGTGATTTTTACATTGACGTAGTCGATGCTTCCTTTGTCTGAGTTTATGATGTCAGCCTGGTTCATTGTTCCAAGTGTATTTTTAACGGCACTGTAAACAACTGCATCAATACGGTTTTCCATTTCTGTGATTCTTGATACTGTCTTCATGAATGTGTATGGGTCATCAATCTCCCACACTGCAAAGTTGTCAACAACCAGTGTCTTTTTGTCTCCTGTCAATACTTCTGACGGAGGTATATCATACATCATTCTGTACTTTGGAAGTGTTTCTACCTTGTCAAGCATGGGAACCCTGAAGTGAATTCCTGCCGTATCCTGAATTTTTTCGAATTTTGAAAACCTTGTAACATAAGCATATTCATTTTCACGCACAATGTATGCTGTGTTTGTAACTGCAACCAATACCAAAATTAAAATTAACAATTTGAGGATGGCGCCAAATTTGCTTTTCTTTTTAGGTTCGTTAGTTTCCTGCATTAGTTTGCACCTCCTGTGGTTGTAGTTTCTGCTTCTGTGGTGAAGCTTTTAAGCGGAAGCATTTTTTCTACTCCGCCTTCTGTGGAATCAACATAGACTGTAACTCCAGGCAGTATTTCTTCGATTGTTTCCAGGTACATTCTTGTCTTGGTTATATTTTTATTTTTTGCATATTCGGTGTACATGGCGTTGAATTTTGCAACCTCGCCTCTTGCTGCATTTATTCTTGCTTCTTTATAAGCTTCCGCATCACGGATAAGCTTGTCGGCGCGGCTTTCTGCAGCCGGCAGAGTCTTGTTTTTATATGCCAGTGCTTCGTTTATCCTTGTTTCTTTTTCCTGCTTGGCTGTTTCAACGTCTTTGAATGCAGCTATAACTTCGGATGTAGGAGGCTGGCTGTCCTGGATCTTCACGTCAAGCACCTGTACTCCCAAATCATAATTTCCAAGCTTGTTAACTATCTTTTCTTTAATTTCAGCCTGAATTATTGATTTTTCAGTGGTAAGAACACCGTCTACATTTTTTGAACCTATTATGCTTCTTGCTGATGACTGCGAAATCATCTTCAGAATTTGTGAAGGTTCGTCGGAATTGTATAAAAACTTAACCGGATCAGAAATTTTCCACTCAATAAAGAAGTCAATGTTTACAATGTTGAAATCTCCGGTTATCATTTTTGCTTCGTCAGGTACGGAAGTATTATCTGAGTAGCCCTGACTCTCGCTGCCGCTTTTGTAACCAATCTGCAATTTTTGAGTTCTGTTTACCTCAACCTTTGTTACACCCTGTATTGGATATGGCAGTTTGAAGTGCAGTCCGGCAGTTTCGACGCTTGTTACTTTTCCTAAGGTAGTAACAACAGCTTGTTCTGTTTCTTCAACAGTGTACTGGCATGACAGTATTGCATATACAGCAACAATTACCAGCGGTAAGACCAACAGAGCCTTACCATGGAATTTGCGTCTTGGTTTTTTTTCTTTGAATTCAGGATTTTCAAATCCTTTTTCTTTTTGCTTTTGTAAAAAGCTCTGCAATTTAAAAAGCAATTCTCTATAATCCATAGTTCCCCCTTAAAACGATTTCCCAATAGATGCAACTTTTGTGCATTTTTATTGGTATTTGAATTATATCATAAAAATCATATATATCCAAGTAATTATCTACAGCTATTCTTAATAAATTGAAATTTTTAACCGGATATGATAAAATGCAGCATACAATAATCGAGAATGAAAATTCCCTAAAACGAAAATGGTGAAAGCATGAAGAAATACCGAATTGGTGAACTGGCTAAGGAAATGGGCGTATCCCATGAATATATCAAGTATTATGAAAAAAACAATGTGATTCAATGTGAAAGAGATGCAGACAGCAAGTATCGATATTTTTCATTTGCAGATGCAGGCAAGGTGGCAGATGCAAAAAAGTACCGAAATCTTGGGTTTGCCGTAAAGGAAGTAAAGAATTTTATATGGGACAATCCACTGGATACTTCCTTAGAGTTGTTCAAACAAAAAAAGGATGATTTGTCAGAAGAAATGTTCAAGCAAAATGAACGCATAAAGTATCTGGATTATGTTTTGAAATGTTTTCCTTCGGGACAGTTTATTGACAATCAGTGGTACATTATTGAACAGGACGAATTTTATTTCTTTCCTCATACAAAACAGGATTCCTTTTTCCTGAATGAGAATGACAGCATAAGAGTTCAGAAGTGGATTGAAGAACAGCCGCTGACAAGCAAGACTCTGGAAATACCCCTTGGGGATGATGCGGCGTTCATGGATTATGAATATCTGTACGGATTCATGGCTGAAAAGGATGTTGCAGATATGCTTAAACTGGACACAGATGCACCTGCAGTAATGATTGAAAAAGGCAGATGTTTCTTGTATTTCTTTGAAGCAAGAACAACGGGCGGCAACTATGCTTATCATGTTCCTCCTGCTGTTCCTTATCTCCATAAGCCTCTTGCTGTCATGAAGCAGTGCGGTCTGACACCGCGAACTTCTTCAGGGTACTGCAAGGTCATTCATCGTGCAAGAGGAGAAGGAGAAGGTCTGCATTACTATGCCTTTTATATTCCCGTTTTATAACAGATGATAAAAGCCGCTGAATTCAGCGGCTGTTTGTTGATAATAAAATAAATTTCGACCTTGTCATTCTGAAGGCGTAGCCCGAAGAATCTCATGGTTTCAATAAAGATGAGATCCTTCACTATCGTTCAGGATGACAACGTCCGGGGTTGTCAATAAGCGGCTTTTGATTATTTCAAACCTTTAATGTAATCTGCTATTTCTGTTCCTGCAACGCTACCTGATGACAATGACAAGCCAAGAGCTGCACCTTCATTGCCGTAGTATGGAGTTGTAAACAAGCTTCCTGCATCAACGCCTGCTGCATACAATCCCTGTATAGGTTCAAAGTCAGCATTTATAACACGAAGCTTATCATCAACCTTAACACCGCCTAATGTACCCCATGCACTTGACTGGTACTGGAATACATAATATGGTCCTTTGTCAACTGAAGTCATGAAATAGTTGCTTTTGCCGAATGTGCTGTCAACTCCTGCTTCGCACATTGCATTATATTCCTTCACAGTTTCAGGAAGATTTTCAAGCCCGAAATACTGTGCCAGCTCTTCAATTGTCTCTGCTTTGTAAGCCCAGCCTTCTTTGACTGCAGTGTCAAATCTTTCGCCAACTGCTTTAAGTACTTTGCCTTCCTGAGTCATCTTGCCTACATACCAGTCTTCCGGTTTGCCAAGAAACTCCCAGATGCCTACTTGGCTCATGGCATTGAAATAATCTTCATCTATGACACTGTAGAAATATCCCTGGCGAAGAATTTCTTCTCCTCCTGCAAGAGGCTTTGTTGCCATGATTTCTTCGTTCATGAAACGTGTTCCTTCATTGTTTACCAGAAGGCCGCCGTAAATTGCATATTTAAGGTTGTCGTTTTTCTGCCATCCTTCGCTCTTTTCGTTTTCTCCTGCAAACTCATTGAATATCAAAGAAAATGAGTTTTTCTCAAGAACTCCGCCTGCTTCAAGAGCCATGTTGATTCCGTCTCCTGTGCTCAGGGTATTGCCCAATGGTATGATTCCAACGTTGCCGAAATGTTCAGCAAGCATTTCCTTGTTTCCAAGATATCCGCCTGTAGCCAGAAGTACAGCATCTGCATTTACTTTTACAGGAGTACCGTCTGCTTTAGTTCCTGTAACACCAATAACCTTGCCCTGTTCATCTGTTATTACATGTTCGCCTGTAGTTTCAAACAGGAATTGTCCGCCTTTTCCTTCAACAAAGTTTTGAACCATCTTGAATCGGTCTTCGCCTTTTACAGGAAGCTTCAGTCTGGCACGGAATCCTACACCGTAATTGTCCGGACGGAGAGTTGCTTCCAATCCCATGTCAAGAAGCTTGTTTATCATTGGTCCGCCTGCTTCGATTGTTTTTCTAAGCAGCAATGAGTTTACTGTTCCTTGTGAATAGTTGTACATGTAATTGTAAAGCTGGTCAGCTGAAACACTTTGGCCTTCGGCTTCCTGAATCCTGTTTGAGCTTGTTGATGGACCGCCTGCAACTGCAGCATTGCTGCTTCCTATTGTAGCTGCCTTTTCAAGCACGATGACATCAATGTCTTGTTCGCTTGCATAAAGTGCCGCCATTAGACCGGCTCCGCCTGCGCCTACTATTGCAAGCTGAGTATCATAAACTTCTTCCTCTTTGGCAGCAGTCTGGATTTCTTTTGAGAAATCTTCAGTCTTGCCTCCTGCCTGAGTGATGCAGTCTTTAACAGCTTCAATTATGGCATTGCTTGTATATGTAGCGCCTGAAACGCTGTCTACCATAATACTCTGGTTTTCTACGATTTGCTGAGGTATTTTCTCAACCGGTGTTTCAAAAATTCCTGCAGTTTCAGAATGCTCCAGTACTTTTACACCTGTAATGGAAGTTTCATCAAATGTTACTTCCACTTTAACATCTCCATTTTTACCTTTTCCTGTTCCTGTGTATGTACCTGCTTTCAAGGAACTGCTGCTAGCGGCAGTTTCCGGTGCTGAAGTCTGACTTGAACAGCCTGCCAATGACCCTGTCACCAAAGCCGCAGCAAGGGCAACAGAAATCAATTTTTTAAAACCACTTTTCATTTCTTTCCTCCATTGTTTTTAACTGAATAATTTAATACTTTTCAATCATAAATGAAGGGCTAACCCTCAAGTCAAGTTAAAAAGTTATCAAATCAAACAATTTTTATTTGGTAACATAAAGATTATTTTTACGAAAATAGTAAGTTTTTTAGAATAAGATAGGAAATTTAAATCACAATGTTAAATAATACACAAAACCTAAGGGTAACACTCGGAAGTATTGAGCTTAAAAAATATAGTGCATAATAAAATAAAATTGACTTCTTAACGTCAAAAAACAGTGCTCATTTTTGACGTTAAGCTTGAAAGAAGCGACTATTTTTTCGTATTGTAATTACCAATGCAGGGGCGTTTTAAAAAAGCATTGCAATTCTCAGGAAAGTTGTTAAAATGTAAAATAAGATAATTTGAGACGAGGAAGACGATGAAAATTAATAATATTTTAAATAAAAACCATAAAAGAATAGTTGTGAAGGTGGGAAGCTCAACCCTCACTCATGACACAGGCAGACTAAATCTTAGAATGATGGACAAGATTGCAATGGTACTGAGCGACATAAAAAATCAAGGGGCAGATGTGGTTCTTGTAACATCTGCAGCAGTGGCGGCCGGAGTTTCAAAACTAAACTTAAAGGAAAGACCAAAGGCTACAAAAGAAAAACAGGCAGCAGCATCTGTAGGACAGTGCGAGCTCATGTTTGCTTATGATAAGGTCTTTTCCCAATACAACCAGACTGTTTCACAGCTTCTTTTGACAAGGGATATTACAGAGAATCCTGTGCTTAAGGAGAATGTGACCAATACTTTTGAAACGTTGTTCACATACAATGTTATTCCAATTGTTAACGAAAATGACAGCGTGGCAATCGAAGAGCTTGTGTACGGAGACAACGACACATTGTCGGCTGTTACGGCAAAGCTTGTATGTGCAGATATGCTCATTATATTAAGCGATATTGACGGATTGTATGACAGCAATCCTCAAAACAATCCTGATGCAAAATTGATCCCTGTTGTAAGGGAAATTACCGAGGAAATAGAAAGTGTTGCAGGCGGCTCACAAAGTCCAGTAGGAACAGGCGGCATGGCAACAAAAATTGCAGCAGCAAAGATAGCTGTTGCAAGCGGCATTGACATGGCAATAGTAAACGGCAAAAGCCCTGAACTCATATATGACGTGCTTGACGGAAAGACTGTGGGAACATTATTTCTAAAGAAGGAAGGTAAGTAAATGTCAGAACTTATAGCAAAGGGAAAAAATGCAAAAGAGGCTTCATACGAGCTCATGAACATTTCAACTCAGCTGAAAAATGATGCATTGAAAAAAATAGCAGAAAACCTTGTGCTCCATTCAGCTGAAATAATTGAAAAAAACAAACTGGACATCAAAAATTACTTAGACAAGGGTATGGGTCCTCAGATGGTCGACAGACTCATGCTCAATGAAGAAAGAATAAAAGCAATTGCTGAAGGCGTGAGGCAGATTGCTGAACTTGAGGATCCCGTGGGGGAGATAATCTCCATGAAAAAACGCCCAAACGGCCTTTTAATCGGACAGAAGAGAGTTCCGCTGGGTGTAATAGGAATAATTTACGAATCAAGACCAAACGTTACAGTGGATGCAGCATCTCTATGCCTTAAGTCATCAAATGCAGTGATGCTAAGAGGCTCAGGTGATGCCATCAATTCAAACAAGGAACTGGTAAGAATCATGAAAATGTCTCTTGCAGAGACAGGCATAAATGAAGGTGCCATTGAGCTTGTTGAAGACACTTCAAGGGAAACGGCTTCACAGTTCATGAAACTCAACGACTATCTTGACGTGCTCATACCAAGGGGAGGAGCAGGACTGATTAAATCAACTCTTGCAAATTCTACGGTTCCTGTCATTGAAACAGGAACAGGAAACTGCCACGTCTATGTGGATGAGTTTGCAGACCTTGAAATGGCGTACAATATCCTCATAAACGCAAAGACATCCAGGACTTCTGTGTGCAATGCATGCGAAAGCCTCCTTGTTCATAAAAACATAAAGGATAAATTTATGGCTGAAGCTGTAAAAAAACTGAAGGAAAAAAATGTTGAAGTAAGAGGCTGTGAGGAAACAGTTAAAATATGCGGCAATGTAATTCCTGCAACAGAGGAAGATTACGGAACGGAATTTCTTGATCTCATAATTTCTGTTAAGGTTGTCGAAAGCATAGATGAAGCAATAAAGCACATCAACAGGTACGGAACAGGACATTCTGAGACAATCGTGACTGAAAGCTACACAAATTCTCAGAGATTTTTAAACGAGGTGGATGCAGCCTGTGTCTACGTGAATGCGTCTACAAGATTCACAGATGGGTTTGAATTTGGATTTGGGGCAGAAATTGGAATAAGCACACAAAAAATGCATGCCAGAGGTCCTATGGGACTGAAGGAACTGACCACTTCCAAGTACATTATATATGGAAACGGACAGATAAGATAAATTTACAAGCACTTAAACATGATTTTCATAATGTGAATAATATAAAAATGGACAGTATAAAAATACTGTCCTTTTTTAGTACATATGTACGCGTTTTAAAGACTTATTAATAAGAATATATGCATTCATAGTATGAATTTATAAAAAAATAATCATGATTTATAGATTGGTTAAAAACTGCATGGATGATAATTATCATGAGTTTCAATAAACTTGCATCATTCTGCTAAAGTATTATAAAGGAAAGAAAAATATGAGTTTCATATTTTGCATCATGCAGACATAAAATATATAAAATTAAAATATTTTTGTTATATTGTTATGAAAATTAAATAGAATAAAAATAAACCATATATTAATTGCCTGTTGGTCGAATTTATAGAATAAAATATGTTGTTAACAAGAATAAATTGCATAAATTATAAAATTTCTCATTGTATATAGTTGATTTCTATGCTATAATTCTATCAATTTAGGTTAATTAGGAAATGGAGGTGGATTTGTGCAAAAAGAAGATATCTTAAATAGTGCAGAGGCATTTAAGGATGAAATTATTAGGATAAGGAGGGATATACACGCTCATCCGGAAATCGGCCGGCAGGAAAAGAGAACATCTGAACTTGTTGCAAATAAGTTAAGAGAATTAGGACTTGAAGTAAGAACGAATGTTGCAGAAACAGGAGTAATTGGTACTTTAAAAGGCAAGTATCCCGGAAAAACAATACTCATGAGAGCAGATATGGATTGCCTTGCAATCGAAGAACTGAACGATGTTGAATACAAGTCTCAAACTCCGGGTTTGATGCATGCCTGTGGACATGATTCACACACTGCCTGGCTGCTTGGAGCGGCAATGATACTATCTCAGTTTAAAGATGAAATTCACGGGAATGTAAAATTTTTATTCCAGCCGGATGAAGAAAATGATGGTGGAGCAGACCGAATGATAAAAGACGGCGCTTTGGAAAATCCTCATGTGGATGCAGCAATAGGTGCTCATGTATGGTCTTCTTTAGAAGCTGGAAAAATTGGTGTCAAGTATGGCTCAATGATGGCATCACCTGACCGTATACTGATTAATATTTATGGTAAAGGCGGACATGGGGGCTTGCCTGACAGCTGCATAGATCCAATCACAACGGCGTGTCAGGTACAAATGGCTTTGCAGACTATTGTGAGCAGGAGAGTAAGTCCCATTGAATCTGCTGTTGTAACAATTGCAAGGATTGAAGGAGGAACTACTCATAACATAATTCCTGACAGGGTACAGATGGAAGGAACCATAAGGACTCTGACATATGAATTGAGAGAAAGCGTTCCTAAAATGGTAGAAAACATTATAAAGGGCGTATGCGAGGCAAATGGTGCAACATATGAATTTATTTATGATCCGCATTATCCGCCTGTTGTAAACAATGATGAGATTAATGGCATCATTGAAGAAGCAGGAAAAGAAATACTAGGAAGTGAAAATGTAGTCAGGATGGCAAATCCAACTATGGGCGGCGAAGATTTTTCGTATTTCCAGCTTAAGGTTCCGGCATCATTCTTTGTAATAGGTACTCATAATCCTTCGAAGGGATTGACAAGCCCTCTTCACAATGCCCGCTTTAATATTGATGAAGATATACTTCCAAAGGCTGCAGCTGTTATGGCTCAAAGTGCAATAAACTATCTTAATAGTAATTAATAAGTAATAGTAATTTATTTATATTTTAAATGATAAAATTTTTCTAAATTATAAAAACAGGGAGGAAGTAAAATGGCTCAAACTAAATTAAAAAAGTCAAGATTTGATAGAGTTCTTGACCAAATAGAAATTATAGGAAATAAATTACCTGAAGCTTTTATGATATTTTTGTATTTAGGTATTTTTATGATGTTATTATCATTAATTGCTTCACTATTCAAAATGTCTGCAGTTCATCCGGTTACAGGAGAAACACTGGTTGTTCAAAACCTTATTTCAGTTTTCGGATTGACTAAGATTCTTACAACTGCCGTATCTGGATTTACAGGATTTGCACCTCTGGGAGTTGTGCTTGTATGTATGCTGGGCGTTGGCCTTTGTGAAAAATCAGGACTGTTGCAGGTTGCAATCAGACAAGGTCTTGGAAATGTTAAAGGGTCTCCTATTAAGGTTATTGTAATACTTATTATGTTATCAATACTGTCTATGGCAGCAGGTGACTCAGGATTCATCGTTATGCCTCCTCTGGGAGCCATGATATTCTTATCACTAGGCAGAAACCCACTTGCCGGCATGATGCTTGCGTATGCATCCGTAGCAGGAGCATTCGGCGGTAACTTTATACCTACATCTCTTGATATGCTGCTCATAGGCTTCACTGAAAATGCAGTAAAGATTTCAGGATTGCCAGCTGAAACAAACCCGATGATGAACTATTACTTCCAGCTTGCTTCTACAGTATTGGTTACTGCTGTTGGTTTATGGGTTACACTCAAATTTGTTGAACCAAGATTAGGAAAACTTGAACACGTTGAAGAAGAAGGCCATATAGAAGAAGTTACTGATTTACAGCGTAAAGGCATGAAGTCTGCAGGTCTTTCACTGTTGATATTGCTGGCTTTAGTAGTTGCAGGAACAGCGCCGGCAAATGGCTTTTTAAGAGATCCTGAAACTTTTAAAATCATAAGCAGCAAGGCTCCTTTGATGCAAGGTCTGGTAGTTATAATTACACTGGCATTCTTTATACCAGGTATGGTTTTCGGAAGAATTACAGGAACTATTAAAGATTCAAGAGCAATGGTTAGGGCATTAAATCAGTCAATGTCAGAAATGGGCGGTTATATCGCACTTACATTCATGATGGCTTTGTTCTCAAATATATTTGCTTGGTCTAACATGGGTTTAATTTTGGCAATAAAGGGTGCAAATGCACTTCAGGCATCAGGCTTCCCAATTCCGGTTGTAATGATTCTGCTCATACTGTTCATCATTCCTCTTGATATATTCCTTGGAAGTTCATCAGGAAAGTGGGCAATATTTGCTCCTATATTTGTTCCAATGTTCATGTTCCTTGGATTCCACCCTGCATTTACTCAGATGGTATACAGAGTAGGAGATGCAGTTATAAACGTATGTACTCCTTTGTTGGCATACTATATCATGTTGCTTGAACTTGGAAGGAAGTATGATAAGAATCTTGGTCTTGGTACCATGATTGCAACAATGCTGCCATATTCACTCTTCTACATGCTTGGATGGATGGCACTCCTCTTGATTTGGTACTTTACAAAGCTGCCGCTGGGACCTGGAGGACCGCTGCTGTTACCATAGAATTTTGAATTTACAACATAAGATAAAAATTTCAAAATAAATATAAAAAATAATGACCTTCCATGATGCTAAATTATGGAATGCTATTATTTTAAGACAACAAGATGGTGCATCAGAAAGAACCTGAAGTTACAGAATGTATTTAATCTGGTAAAAGGAGAGTAAAATGAATATAACAGAACTGTCTAAAAAATATAAACAATATGTTGTGGATATGAGAAGGGAATTTCACATGCATCCTGAACTGAGCATGCAAGAAGAAAGAACAGCAAAGAGAATCATGGAAGAACTCACAAAAATGGGAATTCCATGTGTATCTATTGCCGGAACAGGAGTGCTGGGAATCATAAAGGGCAAGTATAGCGGCAAGACCATTGCCTTGAGGGCAGATATAGATGCTCTTGAAGTTACCGAGAAAAATGACGTTCCATACAAATCTCAAAATGAAGGAATTATGCATGCCTGCGGTCATGATTCACATGCTGCAATGCTTTTGGGAGCTGCAGGAATTCTGAACGACATGAAGGATGAACTAAAGGGTACTGTTAAGTTAATGTTCCAGCCAGGTGAAGAAGTTGCCAAAGGGGCAAGGAAGATGATAGAAGAAGGAGTTCTGGACGGTGTTGATGAAGTGTTCGGAATGCATGTCATGGGAAATTTTCCTACAGGAAAAATTGCCATAGGTTCCGGTGCAAGAATGGCATCTGCAGATGTCTTTAAAATAACCGTCAAGGGAAAAGGTGGACATGGTTCAATGCCTCATCTGGCAGTTGATGCATTGCTGGCTGCTTCAGCAATTGTAATGAATCTGCAGTCCATAGCCAGCAGGGAAGTGTCTCCAATGGATACGGTAGTTGTAAGCGTCGGAAAGCTTGTTTCAGGCACGAGATTCAACGTAATTGCAGATGAAGCTGTAATGGAAGGTACTACAAGGTGCTTCAGCTATGACGTGAGAGATAAGCTTCCGGAAATGATGAGGAGAATAATAAAATCAACTGCAGAAACCTACAGAGCCGAAGCAGAACTTGAATACAACTTCTTAACTGCCCCTACAATTAATAATGAAGCATCAACTGAAAGGGCAAGAAAATCAATTGAAAAGTTAATGTCAAAGGATGCTGTTATGGAAATGCCTAAGGTTGCTGGATCAGAAGACTTTTCTGAATTCCTTGAGAAAGTTCCCGGCACTTTTGTAATAGTTGGAACTGCCAACGAGGCAAAGGGAACATGTTATG
>NZ_JAJUJR010000135.1 GCF_029265225.1 Sedimentibacter sp. | reverse complement strand
ACAATGGTCCTCCCAGAAATGCCACATTGCCTTTTATTGGTCTTCCCTGAGCAAGGCCGCTTATTGTCTGATTTACAACAGCCTGGAAAATGGATGCAGCAATATCTTCCTGCCTTGCACCTTCGTTTAAAAGGGGCTGTATATCGGATTTTGCAAAAACACCGCAGCGGGAAGCAATCGGGTATATCGTTTTATGTTTTTTAGAAAGTTCATTTAAGCCTGTTGCATCAGTCTTCATTAAAACAGCCATCTGGTCTATAAAAGCTCCGGTTCCACCTGCACAGGAGCCGTTCATTCTCTGCTCCAGGTTTCCGGAAAGATATGTTATCTTGGCGTCTTCTCCGCCCAGTTCTATAACAACATCTGTAGAAGGAATGAATTTTTCTATTGCCTTTGTTGATGCAGCCACTTCCTGAACAAACGGAATTTCGAGATATTTTGATACATCAATAGCACCTGAACCTGTGATGCATATTTTGATCATGCTGTCATTCAGTGTCTCAGATGAGTTTTTGATTATTTCACTTACAGTATTCTTAATGTCTGAATAATGTCTTTCATATTGTTTGTATACAATATTTTCTTTGCTATCTATTACAGCTATTTTTACTGTAGTAGACCCTATATCAAGCCCCACCAAGTAATTTTTCATTGTATCCTCCAAAGCCGTCTGGCTTTAAATAATCATGCTTTTATATATTATGTAAAGTATATTATATCATGTTAATTTTTAAAATCAACTTAAATAAATCTTAATAATAGCAACATTCATGCCGAAAACAGCGGAAAAGTATATGTTAATTATTTATCATAAATTAGAAAAATATGTAATATTTCAAGCTAAATAATGAATACATAAATCTTGCATTATTTTAAATAAACGTTTATAATAAGGTAGACATAAACGTTTGCATAAGGAATATTTACAAAACTTTATACACATAATTTCAGGAGGGTTTTATGAGAAAGAAAGTTTTTTCCTTAGTAAGTGTATTATTGATTTTAACAATGCTGCTTTCCGCATGCGGAGGGAAGGCATCTGCTCCTGCTGAAGAAACAATCAAGATCGGCTGGATAGGATCATTGACAGGAGACCAGGCAGTTTGGGGAACATGTGAAAGCAACACAATAAAAATGCTTATTGAAGAAGTAAATGCAAAGGGCGGAATATTGGGAAAACAAGTTGAAGGAATTTACTATGACACAAAGGGTGATGCTGCTGAAGCCGTAAATGCCACAAAGAGACTCATAACTCAGGACGGAGTTGTGGCAATTCTTGGACCAAATGCCAGCGGACAGGCAATATCTATTTCTGCAGTTCTTGAACAATACAAGGTTCCTGACATTGCAACCGTTGCAACCAACCCTAAGGTTACGGTAAGTGATGATGGAAAAGTTAAAGAATACAACTTCAGAGTTTGCTTCATAGATCCATATCAGGGAGCAGTTGCAGCAGGCTATGCGTATGACAAATTAGGATTAAAAAATGCAGCAGTGCTCTATGACGTAGCAAGCGACTATTCTCAGGGATTTACTGAATACTTTGAAAAAACCTTTACGGAAAAAGGCGGAAAGATTGTAGCAAAAGAAGGCTTCAAGGAAGGCGACGTGGACTTCAGACCACAGCTGAGCAAAATAAAAGAAGCTAATCCTGATGTAATATTGATGCCTTATTATTATAAAGAAGTTGCTCTCAGCGCAAACCAGGCAAGAGAACTTGGAATTAAAGCTACATTGGTGGGCGGAGACGGATGGCCATCAGACCAGCTGATGACAATGGCAAAGGATGCAATTGAAGGAAGCTACATAGTTAACCATTTGGATTTCAACGACCCAGAAGTTAAGCCTCTGCAGGACGCTTACAAGGCAAAATACAATTTGTCCATGGAACTCAACGGATACATGGCTAATGATGCATTCCTGCTTCTGCAGGCTGCCATTACAGCTGCTAACAGCACAGATCCTGTTAAAATAACAGAAGCTCTAACTCAGGTTTCAGTTGAAGGAGTTACAGGAACAATTCAGTTGAGCAAAGAAAATCATAATCCGGTTGGAAAACAAGCTGCTATAGTTAAAATAGAAAACGGCGGCTATGTATTCCAGGAAAAATATGGAGTTGAATAAAATAAGGCGGGTATAACCCGCCTTCGTTTCAAAATCAGCAGGAGGTTTTTATGAGCGGATTTTTGCAGCAGGTTGTTAACGGATTGTCTATAGGCAGCGTCTATGCTCTCATGGCTGTGGGTTATTCTCTTGTGTACAGCATCATGAACTTTTCAAACTTCGCCCATGGCGGAGTTATTATGATTGGAGCATATATAGGTTATTTTTGCCTCACATTGTTAAATGTACCTTTTTTTGCAGCATTTTTATTGTCAGCAATAGGTTCCGGGCTTCTGGCTGTAAGCATGGAAAGAGTGGTTTACAGGCCTTTAAGGAAGCGCAATGCGCCTTTTTTGTATTTTATAATATCTGCAATGGGAGCATCAATATTTCTTGAAAACATAGTAATTGCTTCGCCAATAGGTCCAACATTCAGAACATATCCGGCTATTTTTGCTTCTACGCCCATTATGCTCGGAAATATTGCATTGGGAAGAATAGACCTTTTAATGTTTGTAATATCCACAGTGAGTCTGGCTGCTTTGATATACATAATCGAAAAGACAAAAATAGGTCTGTCCATTAGGGCAACTTCCTACAGCATTAAGGGAAGCACCCTCATGGGAGTGAATGTTGATATGGTAATATTCGTAATATTTGCAATGGGAGGGATACTTGCCGGCCTTGCTGGAATGCTTTTCGGCATGAAATACACAGTGTACCCGCAGATAGGAAACATTACCACAAAATCATTCATAGCGGCTGTTTTCGGTGGGCTTGGAAGTCTTCAGGGAGCTGTTATAGGTTCCATATTGCTGGGTCTCATTGAAACAATGGTGTCCGGATACTTTTCGTCCCAGTACAGGGACTTAATAGCATTTGCCCTTTTGATTTTTGTGCTGGTTGTAAAGCCAACAGGACTCATGGGCAAAAATACGGAAGACAAGGCATAGGGGGTAATCATGAGCTGGGGTTATATATCAGGTATTTTGATTCTATCAGGAATAAATTTAATGACGGTTCTGGGACTTTCTCTGCTTACAGGTTTTACCGGTATGTTTTCTTTCGGGCATGCGGGATTCATGGCCATAGGAGCATATACAGCTGCAACCATGACTATGAAGTTTGGTGTTCCTTTCATATTTGCTCTTCTCATTGGAGGAATTGCAGCAATGATTGTCAGCCTGCTTCTTGGTAAATTGACACTTAACCTAAAAGGAGACTATTTCTGTATTGCCACCCTTGGATTTGGCGAAGCAACAAGGCTCATACTTGACAACCTTCAGTATTTCGGAGGAGCAAGAGGCCTTTCGGGAATTCCTACGGAGGGAACAACCACATTGTTTAATGTTGTGATAATAAATATTGTTTCAGTATTTGTATTGGTAAGCATTATAAGATCAAGGCATGGGAGGAACATGGTTGCCATAAGAGAAGAAGAAATGGCAGCACAGGTAATAGGAATAGATGTTTTCAAGTACAAGCTGACAGCTCTTGCCATAAGTGCACTTTATGCAGGAATTGCAGGAGGAATGCTTGCTCACTACCTTGGATATATTCAGCCTACAATGTTCAAGATGGTAAAATCCACGGAAATGACAATAATTGTAATTTTCGGAGGATTGGGAAGCATTTCAGGAAGTGTTGTAGGAACAGTGCTGTTAACCTTCCTTCCGGAAATATTGAGAAGCTTCTCGGACTGGAGACTTGTAATATATGGAGTTGCAGTAATTCTCATCATGATTACAAGACCGCAGGGTCTCATGGGTGGAAAGGAAATAAGCTTAAAAAAAATAATACATGCAGTTAAAAAAAGACAAACTAAAAAAGAGGAGGTAAAATCATGAGCGTGCTTTCTCTTAAAAATCTTACAAAAAAATTCGGCGGCCTCACGGCAGTTGACAATGTAAACTTCAGCATCGAAGAAGGAGAAATTTTCGGGCTGATAGGGCCAAACGGTGCCGGAAAAACAACAATATTCAACCTTATTACAGCCATTTACAGCATAACTGAAGGTGAAATTTATTTTTACGACAAGAAGCTTGAAGGACTTAAACCGTTTGAAATAGCCAACATGGGAATAACAAGGACATTTCAGAACATAAGGCTGTTCAAAAAGCTCACCGTGTACGACAATGTTCTCACTGCATGTCATAAGCTTGCAGATTACAGCTTATGGAACAGTGTTGTGAGAATAGGTAAGTACAAGGGACAGGAGAAGATACTTAACAATAAGACGGAACAGCTTTTGAAGTTAATGGGGCTTTGGGACTACAGAGACATTGTAGCATCAAACCTTCCCTATGGACTTCAAAGAAAGCTTGAAATAGCAAGAGCACTGGCGCTGGAGCCAAGACTGCTTCTCCTTGATGAACCTGCTGCCGGAATGAATCCCGAGGAAACATTGCAGCTTATGGAGCTCATCAAGGAAATCAGAAGCAAATTCAACCTTACAGTATTAATAATCGAGCACCATATGGATTTGATAATGGGAGTGTGCGACAGGATATTTGTGCTTAATTTCGGCATACCTCTGGCTATTGGAACTCCGAAGGAAATTCAGGAAGATAAGAAAGTAATAGAAGCTTATCTTGGAAAAGAGGAGGTACAAAATGCTTAAGGTAGATAATTTGAATGTTTTTTACGGAGGAATTCATGCTCTTAAGGGAGTTTCCATAAATGTTGATGAAGGGCAGATAGTATCAATTATAGGGTCTAACGGAGCAGGCAAATCAACTCTCATAAATTCCATAAGCGGTATTGTAAAATACAAGGAAGGCGAAATAGCCTACAAGGGGAACAGACTTCCAAAGCAAGCCCATAAAATAGTGAAAGCAGGAATATGCCAGGTGCCTGAGGGAAGAATCATTTTTGCAAACCTTACGGTTATGGAAAACCTCAATATGGGAGCATTTTTAAGAAACGACAAGAATGACATTGAAAAGGACAAAAAAAGAATTTTTGAGTTGTTCCCAATTCTTAAAATCAGGGAAAATCAAATTGCAGGAACCCTTTCAGGAGGAGAGCAGCAGATGCTTGCCATGGGAAGAGGATTGATGTCCAATCCGGACCTCATACTCCTTGACGAGCCGTCCCTGGGTCTGGCGCCTCTTCTTATAAACACAATATTTGACATAATAATTGAAATAAAAAATATGGGCAAGACAATACTTCTTGTGGAGCAAAATGCATTTAAGGCATTGTCGATTGCCGACAAGGCATATGTTCTTGAGCAGGGTGTTGTTACACTTGAAGGTGACGCCAAGACTCTCATAAAGGATGACAAGGTTCAGGAAGCTTACCTTGGAAAGAAAAACACACAGACAGTCTAACATGCCAACATGAAAATTCCGATTTTAAATCGGGATTTTTTTGTTATTGATTTTATTTCCATATAATTGTATTATAAAATAAACATTATAAAGGACGGTGATTTAAATGAAACTTACTTATCTGGGGCATGCTGCTCTGTTGGTTGAGGAAGGTCATTTCAAAGGAATTATTGACCCTTTTATTTCCGGAAACCCTTCAAGCAAAACAAGTGTAGACAGCTTGAATGATATAACACACATTTTCATTACTCACGGTCACGGTGACCACATTGGAGATGCTGTTGAAATTGCAAGAAGAAACAATGCTCTAATAATTGCCAACGCTGAAATTTGTTCATACCTGGCAAGGTTCAGGGTCAGCACCCATTCCATGCACATAGGCGGAAGAAGGAAGTTTGACTTTGGAACAGTAAAGATGACAAATGCTCTTCACGGTTCAGGAATATCTGACGGAGGAAATATCATATGCGGGGGAAATCCCTGCGGCTTTGTCATAGAAGTTGAAGGCAAGAAAATATATCATGCAGGAGATACAGGCCTTACGCTGGACATGAAGCTCCTTGAAGATGAAAAAATTGACGCTGCTTTTCTGCCCATTGGAGGAAATTACACCATGGATGCTGACGATGCTGCAATAGCTGCAGATTTTATAAAGGCTAAAATTACAGTTCCCATTCATTATGACACTTTTGGCCTTATCAAGGCAGATCCGTTATATTT
>NZ_JAJUJR010000308.1 GCF_029265225.1 Sedimentibacter sp. | reverse complement strand
CTGGCACCTGTTCCGTGCGGCACATGGAATAAAAACGGCACATGCAAATTTACACTGATGCAGAAACTTTGTGTAATGGTTCCTGTAGAGTTCAGGGCAACGGCCAGAAGCGGTCCAACATCAGTAATATGCGGAAATGTTTCGGATGAAGACTGCCCGACTTATGTATGCGGTGAGGAAGGAGAAACTGAAGAAAATCCAAAATACAATTTTTACATCAAGGGTAAAGGAGTATAAATATTTTGACTATGAACAAACAACCCGTTATGTTCTGTAAAAGATAACGGGTTGTTTTATTAGTATAGTTTGCTAAAATTGAAAAACGTATTAAAAAAGTAAAAGTTTTTAGTATATTGAATTTTACGTTGAATATTTAATATAAATAAGTTATAATGTACAAGATTTATGTTAATTAAATAACAAACTAACATATGTCAGAAACACAACTTATATTGAGGGGAGCGATATCTTTGTCTAATAACGAAAAAAAGGGTTTCCTTGACAAAGAAACCACACGACGCGAGTTTTTAAAATTATCCGGTAAAGGAATAGGCGGAACGTTTATTTCATTATCACTGTTAAACCTTCTTGGATGTACAAACACCAATGTTGAAGAAGTTGCAGCATTCCCGCTGGCTCAGGGAGTACTCATTGCCGACAGAGCAAGATGTACAGGCTGTCTCAGATGCGAAACAAACTGTTCATTGGCTAATGATGGAAAGGCAATGCCTTACATATCAAGAGTTAAAGTAAGCAGAAACTACAACTTCGGTACTGACGGACCTAAGCTTGCATATGCATATGCAGACGGAGCTTTCGGAAACAAACTCATGTCACCTGAAACATGCAGACAGTGTGCTGAGCCATACTGCGGCAAAGCATGTCCGGTTGGAGCAATCACAACCAACGAAATCGGAGCAAGAGTTGTTGACCAGGCTAAATGTGTTGGATGCGGAACTTGCACTAAAGCATGTCCTTGGACAATGCCTACTGTAGATCCGGAAACAAGCAAGTCTACAAAATGTGTTAACTGCGGAACTTGCGCTGCAAATTGCCCTACAGGAGCATTAAGAATAGTTCCTTGGGAAGAAGTAAAATATGCAATGCGTAAACTTGGTTACAAAGCTTAATTATCAGTATCAAAATAACATTAGGATGGAGGAATTTATATGTCTACAGGCGGTTGGGCAGGTAAAATTATAAGAGTAAATTTAACAAGCGGAAAAATTAGTTCAGAAGATACTAGCAAGTATCAGGATTTTATAGGCGGAATGGGTATCGGATACAAGGTGTTGTTCGATGAAGTTCCTGCAGGTACAAAACCATATGATGAAGCAAATAAAATAGTTGTTGGAACAGGTCCATTATGCGGAAGCGGCGTTCCAATGAGTTCAAGAACAAACATTACATCATTGTATCCTGGAAATGACAAGAACCTGGTAACAGACAGCCATATGGGCGGAAACTTTGCAGCGTTCTTGAAATATGCAGGATGGGATGCAATAATCATAGAAGGAGCTTCAAGCAAACCGGTTTGGCTGAGAATTGAAGATGACAAAGTAACTCTTGAAGATGCTTCTTCATTGTGGGGAACAGGTATATACAACACAACTGCAGTAATTGGCTCAACAATGGGCAAGGAATCTTGTGTTGCTGCAATCGGACAGGCTGGTGAAAATCTAGTTAATCTGTCAGTAATAATGAACGGTTCATCACACTCTGCCGGAGGTCATGGAGCAGTATTCGGTTCTAAGAAACTTAAAGCAATCGGTGTTAAGGGAACAGGTTCAGTAAAAATAGGCAAAGACAAAAAAGAGTTGATGGATTTGGACGCTTATGTTATGAAAGAAATAGTAGGCGCAAACAACCAGCACGTTGTTCCAAGCACTCCACAGCCTTGGTCAGAATTTGTATATGAAAACAGTCGTTGGACTGCAAGAGAAGGACTCACATGGGGAGCTTCTGAAGGCAATATTGATACAGGAATTGCAGCACCTGGTGATGTAAACAAAGTTGGATACAGAACAATGAAAGCAATCAAGGATTTAGGTCCTGTTGCAGCAAAATATACAGTAAGAATGGGTGGATGCCAGTCATGCCCAATCAGATGTCATGCTCAAATGAACATACCACAGCTTGAGCAATACGGAGTATCTCCTTATGCAGCAAATACTTGCATGGGATGGTTCTCACCTGCCGGTGTAATGTTTAAGGGTACTAAAGACCAGAAAGAAGAAGGCGATGGCAACATGATCACCAGAGCACTTGGCTCACAATTGGCTGATGACTATGGTGTATGGTGCAACTACGGTAGTATAGGAAGAGACTTCCAATATGCTTATGAATCAGGAATAATCAAAAAGGTTCTTCCTGAAGAAGAATACAACAGCATCCCTTGGAATTTATTAGAAGCAGGAGACCCTGCATTCCTTAAAGAATTCTACAGAAGAGTTACATTTAAGGAAGGCGAATTCAGCCATTTAGGAGATGGAACATACCATATTGCAAAGAGATGGAACTTTGGAGCTGATTACTGGGATACTAAGAAATACAGCATGTGGTCACCATTAGGATATCCTAAACACCATGCTAGTGATGAATCATTCCAGGTTGGTGCAATCATCAACTGCATGTTCAACAGAGATGCTCAGAGCCATTCACACCAAAACTTCATAAGCTCAGGACTTCCTGTTGATATATTAAAGAAAATAGCAGAAAAATTATGGGGTTCAGCTGATGCAGTAGATGCTCCGGCAAATTATACTCCAATGAACCAGTATAAAGCTAAACTTGCTAAATATGGTATCGTAAGAAACTGCCTCCATGACTCACTGACATTGTGTAACTGGATGTGGCCTTTGACTACATCTCCATTAAAAGAAAGAGAGTACATGGGAGACACATCATTGGAATCTAAATATTTCTCAGTTGTAACAGGAGTAGATACAACAGAAGAAGAATTGGATTTAATGGGAGAAAGAGTATTTACACTGCACAGAGCATTGACTGTAAAAGAAATGGGCACAACAGACATGAGAGGCCAGCATGACCTAATGGTTAACTGGGTATTTGACATTGATCCTGACAAGAAACCATTTACTGAAGGAACTATAAAAATGGATCGTGATGACATGCAGTTAGCATTAACAATGTTCTACAAGGAAATGGGCTGGGATGAAAAAACAGGTGCTCCAACAAGAGCAACTTTGGAAAAATTAAACATGAAAGATGTTGCAGACGAACTTGCTAAATTAGGTTTGTTGCCGGCTTAATTTTTAAAAAGGAGGAATTAAATT
>NZ_JAJUJR010000183.1 GCF_029265225.1 Sedimentibacter sp. | reverse complement strand
TAAAAAAAGAGCCGAAGCAGGCCCCATGGTACCTGCAAAGGCGCTTTTCCTGAAAGACGTGGAATACTAATCGCTGTAGGGGCGGACCTTGTGTCCGCCCGCTGTATGACAGCAAACAGCCCCACGAATTATTAACAAAAAAGGATTTGTGCGAGCACAAATCCTTTCATTCATTCTTAACTCTTCATTCTTAATTCTTAATTTTCCAATATTCTTCCGTCAGTTGATACTACCTTGAAGTCCCACGGAATCATTTTTCCGGAGTTCAATAAAGCTGTCTTTACTGCATTTACGATTCCTGTGCAGCAAGGAACTTCCATTCTTAATACGGTGATGCTTTTTACATTGTTGTTTTTCAGAATTTCAGTGAGCTTTTCTGAATAATCAACACTGTCAAGCTTTGGACATCCGATGAGTGTTATTTTGCCCTTCATAAATTCCTCATGAATGTTTGCATATGCATATGCAGTACAATCAGCTGCCACAAGAATGTGTGAATTGTCAAAGTATGGTGCGTTTGGCGATACAAGCTTAATCTGTACCGGCCATTGTCTCAGTTGGCTTGTGAGTTCTGCAGGTTCTGCTTTTACTGCCTTTGATACAGCCGGAGCCGTGTTTACTTTGATTTCTTTTGCAGCATGGCCAGGACATCCACATGGAAGAGGCTCCTGTTTCTCTTTTCTTTCTGCCATTCTTTTTTCAACAAGCTCCTTGTCAAACTCTTCAGCATCTCTTTCAATAATTTCAATTGCATCAACCGGACACTGAGGGAGGCAGTCACCAAGACCGTCGCAGTATACATCAGACAATAAAACAGCCTTTCCGTTAATCAGCTCCAAGGCCCCTTCATGGCACGCATTTACGCACAAACCGCAGCCGTTGCATTTTTCTTCATGTATTTTAACTATTTTTCTTTTCATATTTATCCCCTTTAAATTTTACTTTACTTATTTATTATAGTATATTAAAATGAAAAAGTAAAGTATGTAACATATGTTACTTAAATTGAGGGGAACATGGATGAGATAATAAAGTTAATTAAAGACAATCAATTATTTGAAAATATAAACGAAAATGAAATTAAATCCATTCTTAAATGCAGCAATGCAACTGTTGAAAGCTATCAGGAAAATCAAATAGTCTTTGAAAAGGAAGACACCATTCAAAAAATGGGAATTGTGCTTGAAGGTGAATTCAACCTGGTTTCACAAAAATACAGCGGAACCAGAGTCATAGTAACAACATTGGAAAAGGGAGATTTATTTGGTGAAGCTTTGATTTTTTCTTCTGTCAAGAAATCGCCATACGACCTGGTAAGCTCAGGAGAAAGCAAGGTCCTTCTCATTCCGTACGGAATATTTGTCAACATGTGTAAGGAAGTGTGCAATTTCCACAAACAGCTTATCAGCAACATGCTTACAATTTTGTCGGATAAAATAGTCATGCTGAACAACAAGATGACAATTCTCAATGCCGAGACGCTGAAGGGAAGAATTGCAGTATATCTTTTATCCATAAACAAAAAAGCCAAGACACTCACATTCAACATGCCCATGAACAGGCAGGAACTTGCTGAATTTTTAAATGTAACAAGACCTTCCCTGTCAAGAGAGCTCTCAAATATGCAAAGAGATGACATAATTGAAATATACCGTTCATCAGTTAAGATAAAAGATATTGAAAGGCTTAAGCAACTGGCTGACTGACAAAATAAGTCTTGTTAATACTCATTGAAGACAGGAATTATTTATGATACAATATTGTAAAATAGGCGGTAAAATATGATTAGAAAATTATATGAAAATGACAAAGACAATTTAATGAATTTTCTCATGAAGGAAGCTTCCCTGAATCTGTTTATCATAGGTGACGTACTTAACACAGGATTTGAACAGGACTACATGGAGCTATGGGGCGAATTCAAGAGCAATGAGATTATAGCAGTGCTTCTGAGATACTATAATAATTTCATTCCATATTACAAGGATGAAAGCAATGTAAACATAGATAAGTTCAAGAAAATAATTACTTCTCATAAAAAGAAGAAACTTGTTTCAGGAAAATATGAAATTGTAATGAAATTTACCGATATATTACATGATGTTCAGGGAAGTCGCAAGTTTTTCTGTGAACTGAAGGATAAGACAAAATTACTTAAGGAAAATGATAAATTCAATATAAAAAAGGCAACTGTTGAAGATGCAGGAAGACTATCTCTTTTCATAGAATCCATAGAAGAATTCAACAACACAGGCGAAGACAGGGACATGCTTGAAAACAGCATCAGGACAAAAACCGGACGTTTTTACTTCATTGAAAATGAACACGGGAAAATAGTCTGCACAGCTGGTACTTCAGCAGAAACAAAGCATGCAGCCATGGTAGTGGATGTGGCAACAAGTCCCGAATACAGAAACAAAGGCATGGCTGTAAACTGCCTTTCAAAACTCTGCATTGACACACTCAAGGACTGCCAAGACATCTGCTTGTTTTACAGCAATGAAAAGGCAGGAAAAATATATCATGGAATAGGATTTGAAACAACCGGCAATTGGATGATTGCAGCTGAAAAATAAGCATCTCTAAGAAGAAGGAGCAGGCTATGAAACTTAAATTTATACATACATCTGACTTGCATTTAGGCAAAAAATTCAATATAAAAAATTTCAGTTTGAAAGAGCGGGAAAAAAGAAGGCAGGAAATATGGGATGCCTTTGATGAAATTATCAGAACAGCTAGAAATGAAAAAACAGAATACCTGTTCATTGCCGGCGACATGACAGAAGGAGAATATATTAATTTCAAAAGCCTGAATAAGATTGCAAGAAAGTTCAAATCAATAGAAGATACTAAGGTTGTAATAGCATGCGGAAAAAGCGATCCCTACGGTATTGACAGCCTTTATGAATACATTGACTGGCCTGACAACGTATATTTCATAAAAAGCACCGAGACTGTGGAAAAATTATATTTTCCAAAGGATAATCTGTGCATACATGGACTTAGCTGGGACAACATGAAAAACTGCGAAAGACCGCAGCTCATTTATGACATATCCGTTGATGAAAACAAAATAAATGTTCTTGTTTTAAACTGCCAGCTTGAAGGAGAATCCGACTTCACAATAAATGTGGATCTGGTAAAAAACAAGTTTGACTATTGTGCCTTAGGAGGAAAACACAATTTCCACATGGCAAAAAACAACGTTGCATATTGCGGCAATCCTGAACCACTGAACTTTGAGGAAAAGGACGATCATGGATTTATTATGGGTACCATTGAAAAAGGAAATCCGGAATACAAACTTGTGCCAATTGCCAAGAGAAGGTTTACAACCAGAGACATAAATCTTGATGTATCATACAGCTTTAACAAAATTCTCGACCTTATCAAATTTTCAGGGGACACTTTTTCCAATATAAAGGATTATGTGAAAATAAACCTTACTGGTACAGTCAGTACGGATATATCAATGGAAGAAGTGGAAAATGAAGCAAAACAGTTTTTTTACTACATTGAGTTTGAGGAAAATTACTCATATAAAAATGCTGAAGATAAAATATACGACAGCAATGACTACAACATAATCGAATCTTTCAAGCTTCAGTTTGAAAATCATCAGGACAAAATGGAGCAGCAGGCGTTCAAGCTTGGTCTTGAGGTTCTCAGAAAAGAAAAGGTGGTAAAATAAAATGTACATCAATAAATTGCACTTGAGAGCATTTGGCAAATTCTCATCTAAAAGAATGTACTTTGGAAGCAAATTCAATATAATATACGGTGAAAATGAGGCAGGAAAAAGCACCATTCACAACTTCATCGAGGCAATCCTTTACGGCTTCGGAGATGACGAGAACGGGATTTTAAAATACAACAAATACAAACCTTGGGACAACAGCCTTTACAAAGGAACGCTGGGCATGAGCATGAAAAACGGCGAAAAGTATGTTGTGTCTAAGGATTTCCTTCTGGGAACAACACAGGTTTTTAAAAAGGAATCAAGCGACAGGAGCGATCCAGAAATGGTTGAAGAGGATATTCCAAGTCCCGGTGACTTTTTCTTCAACATGAACAGGACATCTTTCAGAAACACAGTAAGTGTTAGGCAGCTGGGAAACAAGACAGAACAGGAACTTGCAAACGAGCTGAAGAATAAAATAATAAATTTAAGCAGCACAAGAGACCAGAACATATCCATAGAAAGAATACTTTCAACGTTGAACAGAATAAAGGAAGAGGCAGGAAGCGAAGACAACGGAAAGACGCTTTTAGGACAATATTCCCTGCGCCTTGCAGAACTTAAATCTGCAAGGGAAAATTCAGTCAATGCAGGCAGACAAGTGATGTTTCTTTCCATGGAAAAAAGGAAGCTCAAAAACAAAATAGACGAGCTTGACCTGAGGGTTAATGAACTTAAAAAACAGCTTTCAGATTATGAGCTTTCCATTGCAAAAGATAAATTCCTTAAATGTGAGCCGCTCAAGAAGGAACTTGATGAAATAAATAAAAACCTGCAAAACTTTGATTCTTCTTTGAAATATTCTAAGGAAGACTTCAAGGAAGCAATGAGCCTTGAAAATATACTTGAAAACATGACAAATGAAAGAGATTCACTTGTTCAGGAAAAGGAAAAAATAGAAGCAAGGCTTGAAGAATTAGGCCGTGACATATCAAATTTAATGGATGGCAGTTTTTCAATTGAAAAGCTCAATGAAGATTACAGCACTTATATATCAACCATTGGAAAAATCTCAGACATGAAATTTAAAATTAATACGGGATATGAAAGTATTAAAGGAATTGATATTGATGAAATAAACAAATTTTCAGACAGCTATGACAGTGTTCAGGAAATAAACAGGAAAATCGAAATTGCAAATGTGTTTCTTGATGAAAAAAATTATGAAACAATGAAAAAGTTCGGAAAATCTCAAGGAATACAAAGTTTTTTTGCATTCATTTTTGCATGTGCATTTCTTGGAGCAGGTGGGTACGCCTGCTACTTGGGATAC
>NZ_JAJUJR010000117.1 GCF_029265225.1 Sedimentibacter sp. | reverse complement strand
CAGTAGAAAGGGTTACAGCCCTTTCAAAGGAGTATCCCTTCTCCAGTGATATTGCCAGAGCCGCTACCATGGAGTCCCCCGCACCTACGGTACTTCTGACTTCAACAGGAAGCCTTGGAAAAAAGGAAGAAGAAAAGCTTCTTGATATGATTGATAACAATGATTCCTGTACGGTGTTTTTTCTTATTAAAGGAGGAAAGCCTGATTTAAGGAAAAAAGCTGTTAAAAAAATCAAGGAAAGTGGCGGCTTGTTTGAAATTAACAGGTTGACTGAAGGTGAGCTGTCAAAATACATAGTAAGCGGCTTCAAAACACACAACATTGAAGTACGGCTGCAGGATGCCGACTATCTTGCAAACAACTGCGGATACCTGGACTATGAAAGTGTTGTTAGCCTTTATCACGTTAACAATGAAATTGAAAAAATATCTTCTTATAATGAAGGGAAAAAATTATTGACTCAGGAAGACCTTGAACTGTTGATGATTAAGTCAGTTGAAAGCAACATTTTTAAGCTGGTTGATTTTATCTGCGAAGGAAACAAGAAAAAGGCCTATGAAATTCTTGAAGAAATGCTCTTAAACAACACTCCAGAGCAGTTTATAATTCACATGATTGCAAGGCAGTACAGATTGCTGTACCAGTATGTTGTATTAAGCAAGAAGGGTTATTCTTTCAATGACATAATGACAAAAATGAAAATTAAGAATTTCATTGCTACTAAACTTTCTAAGCAGACAAAAGGTTTAAGCAAGGAAAAAATCGAAGGGTATATGCGGGAAATTCTAGACATTGACAAGAAGATCAAGACTGGGGAAATTGACAGCCGCATAGGTCTTGAATTGATTACCAACGGGATTATTAAGTGATGCTTTAAAGACAAATCATTTGCATAGAATAAATAAAAAAGTTCCGGCAATTTGCCGGAACTCACGAAAAATAAAAAAAACCGGAATCGGTTTTTTTATTTTCCAGAGATTCATCAACTAACACCACATTCTAGACTATGAGGTTAGTTGATGAATCTTATGGCGGCCAAAGTTTCAGAGGTGGAGGACCCACCAATTAAAACTTAAGCAACTTTATTTAATCTAAGTGTCATTCTGCTTACTTTTCTAGCTGCAGCTTTTTTATGAATTGTGTTCTTAGCTGCTGCCTGATATAATTTCTTCTCACATAATGTTAAGTATTCTTTAGCTTGTTCTAAGTTTCCTTCAGCCAATGCTACTTCAAACTTCTTAATATATGTTTTGATTTCAGACTTTCTGCTTTTGTTAGCTTCAGTTTTCTTGTTTATAACCAAAATTCTTTTCTTTGCAGATTTAATATTTGCCAAAATCTTCACCTCCTTCAAAAGTCTTTTTAGATGCGCTTAATATTGTAACACATTATTTGCATAAGTGATAATATTTTTGACAGCAAACCAATTATACAGGGAATTCTGACAAAAATCAAGTATAAAGAATAAAAAATTGAAAAATTTCAATAATAAATCTTATATACATATTATTATATATGGAAATGATAAAAATACAATAAAATTTTTGCTTTAAACGGGAGGAAAAATGTACTGCAGGACGGATTTAGCTTATGAAGCAAATGAATCTCTTAAAGAAAGAGTTGAAGGAATAAAGCTTAAAACAAGAAACTTCAGCCATGGTGAAGTTGTGGAACTTGAAATACTTGACGATGATGCTGAAAAACAGGTGGGAAAGAAAAAAGGGAAGTATGTTACCTATGAAACAAAAAGCCTCAAGGACCTGAGCAAACAGTCCAGGCAGGAAGTGATTGAAATATTGTCTGGGGCAATAAAGGATGTGTCCGGTCTTGACAGGGGAAGAGTGCTTGTTGTTGGACTTGGCAACAGAAACATAACTGCCGATGCCCTGGGTCCTAAGACATTGGATAAAATAAAGGTTACAAGGCAGTTTTTCAAGGCATACAACAAGGAATTCGATCAGGACTTCAACGAGGTGGCCATTCTTGAGCCGGGGGTTCTGGGAACAACGGGAATTGAAACAATAAACACAATCATAGGTGTTGTTGAAAAAATAAAACCAACTCTTCTTATTATAATAGATGCTCTTGCATCACGTAAAATGCGAAGGCTCTGCTCTGTAGTGCAGATTACGGATGCAGGCATAGAGCCGGGTTCCGGAATAGGCAACATGCAGGGGTCTCTCAATGAGGAAACCATAGGAATAAAGGTTGTTGCCATCGGTATACCTACAGTGGTTGATACTGCCACAATTGTAAACGACACAATCGAAGCCATGGAGGAAGCTCTTCGAGACAAGACTGATGACGTGGGACAGATAATGGGAATTTTAAGCGACCTTGAATACGATGAAAAACATGCTTTCATTAAGGAAATATTAAATCCCATGTACGGTGAATCAATTGTAACTCCAAGCTCTGTTGACTCACTCATTGAAAATTTGTCGGAAATTTTGGCCGAATCCATAAACAAGGCTGTTCATCCGGGGTACGAATAAATCCGTAATGCAATTGTAAAAAATAAAAGTGTTATTCAGGAAACAATACACATATACATTAATATATTACTAAAAGTGAAAATATGTGGAGTTGAATCATGAAAAGACGAAGAAGAAATAAGGGTGGAACAAAATTTTACATGGTGATGTCTGTCTTGTGCCTGGCAATACTTTTCGTAGGCTACAGCTACGTGTACAACATGTCGGAAAAGCGCAAGGAAGGACAGGAGGTCACTACAATTTCCATCAATTACAATGGTGAAGACGAAAATGACGAACAGCTGAGCGCTCTTGATAAAATGATGTCTTACTTCAATATATTCCTTGAGAAAACATTCAATGAAAATACTGAAAGCGAAGACAGCGATGAAAACAAGAACAGCGAACAAAAAGAAGGGGATGAAGATAGCAGTCAGGACAGCAAGGTAATTGAAACTGACGAAAATGAGGAAAAGGAAGTTTTCAAGACTATTGACAGCAAGAATGAAAATGAAAAGCCTCTTGAAATTTACGATGAAAGTGACACCACCACCCAGGATGCAGCAAAGACAGTGTATCTTGCAAACAACAGAAAAGAAGATTTTTTTAAGATTGTGGAATCAAAAACATCAAGGAGCAGCGGTCCGAGAGATTTGTTTTTAGACGCTGCTTCTATTAATGAAAATCTAAACCTGATAATTTACCACACCCACGGCACGGAATCTTATCATCCAGATGAAGGAAGCAATTTCAGATCTCTGGATGAAAGCAAAAATGTTACGGGAATTGGAAACATAGTTGCTGCAAATCTTGAAGGAAACGGTATAAATTTAACCCATCTGCAGGAATACAATGATTATCCGGACTACAATTCATCCTATGCAAATTCAAACTATGCTGTGAGCCAAATCTTATCAAACAGCAAAAAAAATGTACTCATAGATATTCACAGGGACGGCGCTGAAGAAAATTCGGAATACGAAGCAGTGCTTTCCCAGGTAAAGACAACATACATAAAAGACAGGGCAGCAGCAACATGCACCCTGGTTGTAGGGGACAAAAACGGCAACTATAAACAGGTACAACAAACAGCAGACAAATTGTACGCCATAGCCGAAGAAATGTACCCCGGACTTTTCAGAAAAATCATTGTGAGACCGGGAGCATATTTCAACCAGTACCTCAGCAATCAGTCAATGCTCATTGAGATAGGAAGCAGTCTAAACACACTTGATGAAGCCCAGTATTCAGCGGAACTAGTATCACAGGTATTGCTTGAGTATATTGACGAAATAAGCAAATAAATTCTTTTACATTTACATAATATTTGATATAATACCCTTACCAGTTAATTAGGGAGGTATAATACTTGGACAGAAAAAAATACATAAGAAACTTTTCGATAATCGCTCATATAGATCATGGTAAATCAACGCTGGCAGACAGACTCATAGAAAATACGGGACTGCTTTCTCACAGGGAAATGCAGGAGCAGGTATTGGACAACATGGATCTTGAAAGAGAAAGAGGAATTACAATAAAGCTGCAGAACATAAGCCTTTTGTACAAGGCACAGGACGGAAACAGCTACACATTAAATCTCATTGACACTCCGGGACATGTGGATTTCAACTATGAGGTTTCAAGAAGCCTTGCTGCCTGCGAAGGAGCCGTGCTGGTTGTTGACGCTGCACAGGGAATTGAAGCTCAGACTTTAGCCAATGTTTATCTTGCTCTGGACCAGAATCTTGAAATTGTTCCAGTAATAAATAAAATAGATTTGCCAAGTGCAAGACCGGATGAAATTAAACAGGAAATAGAAGATGTGATTGGCCTTGACTGTGAAAATGCTCCTTTGATTTCAGCAAAGGACAACATAAACATAGATCAGGTGCTTGAAGCAATTGTAAAACAAATTCCACCTCCGTCAGGGGATGAAAATGCTCCTTTGAAGGCTCTGGTATTTGATTCATATTATGACAGCTACAGAGGAGTTGTGGCGTACATACGAATCAAAGAAGGCCAGGTTAAAAAAGGCGATAAAATTAAAATGATGGCTACAGGCAAGACATTTGATGTAACCGAAGTTGGAATAGTATCTCCTACACAAAAACCAACAGCCGCATTGTTATCCGGCGATGTTGGTTATTTGTGCGCAAGCATGAAAGAAGTAAGAAGCTGCCAGGTGGGCGATACAATTACAAATGCCGAGAATCCTGCAAGTGTTGCTCTTCCTGGTTATAAAAAAGTAACATCAATGGTATTCTGCGGAGTTTATCCGGCAGAAGGAGAAGAATTCGGAGCTGTCAGGGATGCACTTGAAAAACTTCAGGTTAACGATGCATCTCTTACATTTGAGCCTGAAACATCAATTGCCTTAGGCTTTGGTTTCAGATGCGGATTTTTAGGACTTCTTCACATGGAAATAATACAGGAAAGACTCGAAAGAGAATTTAATTTAAACATAATTGCAACAACCCCAAGCGTAATTTACAAAATTTATAAAACAAACGGCGAAATGATGACTTTGCAGAATCCTACAAACATGCCTCCTGTTCAGGAAATTGAATATATGGAGGAACCGATAGTTTCTGCATCCATAATGACTCCTACTGATTACGTGGGACCAATAATGGAGCTTTGCCAGAACCGAAGAGGAGTTTTCGAAAACATGGAGTATATGGAAAAAACAAGAGTAATACTCCATTACAAGCTCCCATTGAACGAGGTTATCTATGACTTCTTTGATGCGTTAAAATCAAAGACAAGAGGATATGCATCACTTGATTATGAATTAAGCGGATATATTAGATCAGAACTTGTAAAAATGGATATACTAATTAACGGAGAACTGGTAGATGCATTCTCCATAATAGTCCACGCTGACAAGGCATATGAAAGAGGAAGAGGAATTGTGGAAAAACTTAAAGACGTCATTCCAAGACATCTTTTTGCAGTGCCTCTTCAGGCGGCCATCGGTACTAAGGTAATAGCAAGAGAAACCGTAAAAGCCATGAGGAAGGACGTTCTTGCAAAATGCTACGGCGGCGATATAACAAGAAAGAAAAAGCTTCTGGAAAAACAAAAGGAAGGCAAGAAGCGCATGAGACAAATTGGAAACGTGGAGGTTCCCCAGGAAGCGTTCCTGGCCGTTCTTAAGTTTGACGAAGACTAGAAAGGCAGGTAATATGAGCAAGGGTTTAATAGCATTAATTGCTGTATTGGTGATTATAGGGGTTTTGGCAGCATCTGTTTTCGGAAGCTACAACTCGCTGGTTGCTTTGGATGAAAGAGTAAACACACAGTGGGCCAATGTGGAAAGCAAGCTGCAAAGAAGATTTGACCTTATACCAAATCTTGTGGAATCGGTAAAGGGAGCAATGGCACAGGAAAAGGAAATTTTCACTGCAATATCGGATGCCAGGGCAAGGATGGCAGGAGCAAAGACTACAGCAGAAGAAGTAGAAGCATCAAGTGCTCTTGAAGGCGCTCTTGGAAGACTGCTGGTGGTTGTTGAAAATTATCCTGAACTGAAATCTAATGAAAATGTAAGAGGCCTGATGGATGAACTGGCCGGCACTGAAAACAGAATATCGACGGAAAGAGACAGATACAATGAAGCAGTGAAGGATTACAATTCCGCCATCAGAAAATTCCCGAAAAACATACTTGCAGGAATGTTCGGATTTGAACAACGACCATATTTCGAATCAACTGAAGGCGCTGAAAATGCTCCGGAAGTTAAATTTGACTAGCAGGGAGTGATAAGGTGAAGAAATTATTTTTGCCGCAGCTTCTTTGTTTTATGCTTGTAACAGCGGCAATTACAGGTTCCAATGCCTTTGCTGCAACATATCCAAATCCAACAACTGAATTTTATGTAAATGACTTTGCAAATTTAATAAACGTGGATGTTGAAAACAACATCATCAATGTAAACAAAAATTATGAAAATACAGCTGAGAAACCGCAGATTGTTGTTGTGACGGTTCCAGATATGCAGGGACTGGACGAATATGCGTACTCGGTGGGACTTTTCGAACAATGGAAAATAGGAAATGCTGAATACGACAATGGAGTGCTTGTTCTTCTTGCCCTGGAGGAAAGAAGAATAAAAATTGAAGTAGGGTACGGACTTGAAGGAGCAATAACCGATGCAGAAGCCGGAAGAATACTGGACGCTGCAACGGATTATCTTTCAAATGGAGATTATTCCT
>NZ_JAJUJR010000102.1 GCF_029265225.1 Sedimentibacter sp. | reverse complement strand
TCTTAAGTTCCCCCAAACCATTAGCCATTGCTCCTTCAATAATAACATTTTTTCCGATGATGACCGATGACATTGCACTGGAATAAGCCTCCATCACTGATTTTACTACAACCCCTTCAATGCTTTTGTCAGGATGCACCTCAACCTTGATGTCAACGTTGTTTCTGAATGGAGTGACAAGGTTTATTTTCATGTCATACACAAATATTTCCGGAAGAGTCACAACGGCCGATACTTCTTTCTTATCAAGAAGCTCCATTGCATTTTTTTCATCCTCGACTTGGTATGATATGATTTTTGAAACTTCATCGCTTCCCAGGAATTCTTCAAAGAATATTTTTTCAGGATCAACATCCTTGCTTGAGTCTTCAAGCTCATTGATAGTGTCTTCAACCATGTTTTTTGAAAAAATTCCATTTTTTAATATGTCATCAAACATCTTTGAATCCCCGTCTTTGTCATATAGCTTCACAACTGCAATTTTCACGCCTTCATCGAAGTAATCACCGTCTGAAAATGAAGATTTCAAAGCAAAACTCAATATTGTCATCAATATGAGCGGCATGATTATAATTATTGCAACTGCTTGTTTGTCGCTTAAAATTGTTCGTAAATCTTTAATAATAATGCTTAACATTTTCATAGAATCACCTTAATCCCTAAGGGCTTTTCCCGTTAAATGAAGAAACACAGCTTCAAGATTGGGTTTTTTGACGTCAATTGACTGAATACGCATCCCGTTTTCTGAAACCTTCAGTGCAATGTCAGCAAGAAGAGTATCGGCATTCTCCCCGTGGAGCACAACAGTGTCATCAGAAATTCTTGCATCAGACACACCTTTGATTTCTTTTAACTTTTCAGATATTAAAGCATCAACTCTGTTCAGTCTCAAATTTATCTGAGTTTTTTCACCGATCATATCCACAAGTTCATCCTGGCTTCCTGAAGCAATAATCTTTCCTTCGTCCATGATGCAAACCTTATTGCAGAGATATTCCACTTCCTCCATGTAATGACTGGTGTATATTATTGTGATGCCTTGCTTGTTTAGTCTCAGTACTGTGTCAAGTATGTGGTTTCTTGATTGAGGATCTATTCCCACGGTGGGTTCATCCATTATGAGCATCTCAGGCATGTGAAGGAGTGCAGCTCCAATGTTGAGCCTCCTTTTCATACCTCCAGAGTATTTGTCGACCCTGTCCTTCAGGCGGCCGTTAAGTTCAATTATATCAGAAACTTCATCGATTCTTTTCTTCAGCTCGCTTCCCTTAAGCCCGTATATGCTTCCCCAGAACCTCAGGTTTTCATATCCAGAAAGAGTAGGATAAAGGGCTATTTCCTGTGGAACAACCCCCAGTCTTTGTCTGACTGACTTCTGGTTATCAAATATACTTTTTCCATCATACAATATTTCCCCTGAAGAAGGAGCAAGCAATGTTGATATCATGGAAATTGTCGTGGATTTACCTGCGCCGTTTGGCCCAAGCAATCCAAACACATCGCCTTTTTTTACCTCAAAGCTGACTCCATCAACAGCATTGACTTTTCCAAAATTCTTATATAAATTTTCAACTTTTAACATTCTGCACCCCTAATCTTCATTATTGAACAAATCTTTCATCATGTCGGGCATACTTTCATCCATTTCATCAACACTCAGCGTATTATCATTTGTCAAGACCGGAAAATCAAATACTTGTTCCTTATTGATGTCAAAGTTGTTCAAATCCAGGCTGTAGCTGAATGATTTAAGTCCTTTTTCTTCAGAATCAATTACTTTTGCTGAAACCTCAATTGTTTCATTTACAATATATCCGTCAATGTCAACATATGCAGTATAAACAAAACTTTCAATATTGTAATTATCTACGCCTGTTTTTAAATCTGCAAGTATATCTTCGAATGATTTTATATCTGATCCTTCTGAATTTTTCTTTATATATTCACCATAGAAACTTTTAAGTTTTTCATCCCTTGCAAGTATGTCTGTAATTTCCCTGAAAAGAGTTTTTATCTGCTGGTCATTTAATTTTATTGCATACTCCGTTGTTTTTACTTCCCCGTCAGGAGTTGTAAGGACTATGTCCTTTCCTTTGAAGACATCATCCTCATTCATGAGGCTGATCCATTTTTTCGTTATCAGATCAATTGTTTCTTCAGAAATGATTTCTTCACTTTCTTCCACATTAATATTTGACTCTATTTCATCAAGCTTCATGTACTTCCCTACCACCGGCAGCTTCATAAACATTTCTTTGCCGTTAATGAACACTTCAAAGTCAAATCCCAGGCCGCCCATATTGAGATAATTCTTGAATATGCTTTTTCCTGCCTCTTCGTCGTAGGAAACATTGAAGCTTCCCTTCATGTCCTTGTAATAATTAAGTTCCTTTATTTCTTCAGCTGTCATATTGTTGGTATTGAATTCCGTCACGGTCGAAAATTCTCCTGAAACTTTGCCCCTTGTAATCTGGTCAGTTTTTTCAGATGCTTTTTTATATTCTTCAAGACTGCTGGTATTGCATGCTGAAAGTGAAATCACAAGCACCAGTGCCAATGCTGCACATAATAATCTTTTCATAATAACCCTCCTGTAGGTATTTAATTTTTCTATAATACCATTTTATATTTATTGCAATTTGTTTTCTAGTATCTTGAATCACATATTTTATAAATTGGGTATGACTTTTGGCACTATTATATACTGCACAAGGGCGGGTACAAGGCCCGCCCTAATTGGTATCGTATTGATTCATTTACAGATCATTTTTGATTGTGAAGACTGCCAGCTGCGTCCTGTCCCGCAAGTCAAGCTTGATGAGCACCCTGGTTATATGATTTTTAACAGTCCCCTGGCTTAAAAACAATTCATCTGCAATTTCCTTGTTGTTTTTTCCTTCAGCAATGAGACGGCAAATGTCTTTTTCCCTGTCTGTCAGTAAATCTGCCCTTGGGTCAAGGCTTTTTTCCCTTTTTCCCTTTGCAAGCTCAGAAAATTTGTCTATTACCTTAATGGCAACCTCTGATTGTATAAGGGCTCCTCCGTTGTACACCGTGCGCACTGCCCTGGCAATTTCAGAAGGAGAAGTATCCTTTAAAAGATAGCCTGAGGCTCCGTTCTTTAGGGCATCATAAATGTATTCATCATCGTTGAATGTTGTAAGCACTATTACCTTCACATTAGGAAAATCTCGGTGAATCATTTTTGTTACTTCAACACCGTTTAATTCAGGCATCTGAATATCCATGAGAACCACGTCCGGCATGTTCCACTTACAGAATTCATAAGCCTTTTTCCCATTGTTGGCAGTCCCTGAAATTTCAATGTCTTCTTCCATGCCAAGTATTAACTTTAAACCTTCAACCAAAATATCCTGATCATCAACAAGAAGTAACTTTATCATCAACATCCTCCAAGTAAAGAATTCCTTTTACATTAAAACCGTTTTCTGATTTGAATTCAACTTTGCCGTTAAAGGCGTCCGCCCTTTCGCGTATTCCCTTCATTCCAAAACCTTCTTTTATGCTTTCCGAACCGCTGCCGTTGTCCTTAATTGAAAAACTTACGGAATTGCCTGAATAATCAAGATCAACATCTATTTTTGAAGCGTTCCCGTGCCTTATGGAATTCGTCAGGCTTTCCTGCAATATGTGGTAAAGAGCAGTTCCTGCTTTCACATCATTTATTACTGCTCCGTGTATATTTAAATTTATTTCCGCACCGGTTTTTTGAGAAAATTCATCAACAAGAGTCCTGACTGCTTTTTCCGCAGATATTACGGTTTCTTTTCCTCTGAGGGTTTCAACGACTTCCCTTATGGAAGTAAGGCTGTCCCTTGCTGTTTGTATGGAATCTTGAAGCATTTCCTGAGATTTGCCTGAACCTGTCTTCATGTAATGCTCCGCCATCTGAAGCTGCATTATAAGGGCTGTCATGTTGTGTCCAAGGTTGTCGTGAATGTCCCTGGCAATTTTGTTTTTTTCTTCAATCACAGAAAGGCGGTTAAGTTCATCCGTATATTCCTTCAATTTTCTGTGAGCGTCCAGAAGCTCCCTGTAAAGTACATCCTTTTTATCTCTCTCCTGCTTGTTTTGCTGAGCAAAGGATGCAACAATGAGAATAAGAATATTTATCATGAAAAAAAACATCATCTGGGACACGTTTGACAAGTTGAACTTATAGTAAATCAAATAAATGTATTTAACCATTGAAACAAGCACAATCAATGTTCCAAGTATAATGCCCCTTGTCAGTTCCAGTGTCAGTGATGCTTCAAGGAGTACAATTATGTAAAATGAATGAAAGAAGTAATTGATAAGAAGCCTTGAATTAAATTCAATCAGGTATATGAGTGCTGTCTCCAGGATAAAGGACATAAGATAAATCCTTCTCTTATCCTTGATGAAGTATTTCCCGGTGTTGACACCAAGAAAAACAAAAAACAACAAACATAAAGTTATGAGTCTTTGCTGCTTTGCATTTTCAAAATACAACGCAGATGTGAACAATGATATGAATATTGCTGCCTTAAGGATGTACAAAAACCTTTTATATTTTCCCATACCAAATCTCCATAGTTTTTATGTAAACATTATACATTATACGCATATGAATTTCCATAGAGAGGAAAAATTTTAGTCATGATAAAACGGCTGAAATTTGATGTTAGACCCCGGGCGGACACAAGGTCCGCCCCTACATAATGGAAAATAAAGTATACTGTTATGTTATTCATAAAAAAAAAAACGGAATGGCTTGCCATTCCGCTGGAGAATTACTCCTACTATAATTATATCGGCTATATCAAGTTTCTCTCAACTATTTGTTTTACAACAAATGTTGCAACATGATTAGCGAAACTGCCTGAACCAAATCCTGCGTCATATCCCAGTTCCTGTGCCAGTTCGTGAGAAATACGAGGTCCTCCGCAAACAAGAATCATTTTATCTCTCAACCCTTCAGCTTCCATCATTTCAACAAGCTGAGTAAGGTTTGCTATGTGAACGTCCTTTTGTGTTACAACCTGTGATACCAGAATTGCATCTGCCTTGACTTCTATGGCCTTTGCAATAAGTTCTTCATTTGGAACCTGGCTTCCCATGTTTATTGCTTCAATTCCGTTGTATCTTTCAAGTCCGTAGTTTCCATCAAAGCCCTTCATGTTCATGATGGCGTCAATACCTACTGTATGAGCGTCTGTTCCAGTACATGCTCCTACAATAACAACGTCTCTTTTAATATTTTCTTTTATATAATCTTCAACCTGGTGTCTGTCCATGAACTCAATGTCAACCTTTGGAACTTCAATTGTAGTGTAGTCAACAGTGTGAGTGCATTTTCCATACATTACGAAGTAAGTGTAGCCAACGCCCAGGTCCTTTGAATAAACAACTGCAGGTTCGTCAAATCCCATTTTGGAAACCAGCTGTTTTGCAGCCTCGCTTGCTTCGTCACCGTATGGTACAGGCAATGTGAAGCTCATCTGAACCATTCCGTCATTTAATGTGTCACCGTAAGGTTTTACATTTGTTAAATCAACTTTTTGAATTCCTTCCATTACTTCACACCTCCAAGCATCAAATCAATAAATGGGTTAAAGTATTTTTCATCCTTTTCCACAACTCCGGCAAGTCCCTTTCCACCGGTGAAACTTCTCTTAACTCCGCCGAATTTTCCTTTTTCGATTGTATCGAATATTCCTTCAGTTTCAATGTCCTTCAGGAGACCTTCAGCTTTGGCGAGAACTTCCTGGGCTCTCTTCTGAATCATTCCGTCTTTTTTAAATTCAACTTCATCGCCTATGTTTTTAGCATTGTTGAAAATGTACTGAGCATTTTCAATTGAAAGCATTCTGTCCTGAAGATGAGGAGTGTGAATTGCTTCTGTAGGCATACCAAGAAGCTGAATGCCCTGATGTGTCCAGATTGATATGAAGTTGAACAGTGCATCCTGCAGGTGCCCTCTGAATATGTTGCCTGTCATGAATTTTGTAGGAGGCATGTATTTAAGTGGAGCCTTAGGGAATATTTCCCTTGCCATCTGTGCCTGTGCAAGTTCATACAAAAATCCGTTTTCCAAAGTTGGGTTCATTTCAAATGCATGACCTAACCCCATTTGTTCTTCAGGAATTCCAGCCTTAAGAGCAAACTGCTCGTTTATAAACTGAGAAGCAAGCACTGTGTGTGCTTCTTCAACAGCATCTGCTGTTGTAAGGTAGTTGTCTTCACCTGTGTTTATGATTATTCCTGCAAATCCGTTGATTATTCTTGAGAAATACTGGTCAACCAGCGTTCTTTGCATGTTGATGTCTCTGAAAAGAATTCCATACAATGCATCGTTAAGCATGACATCAAGTCTTTCCATTGCTCCCATTGCTGCTATTTCAGGCATGCAAAGTCCTGAGCAGTAGTTGCACAGCCTGATGTATCTTCCTATTTCTTCTCCAACTTCATCAAGAGCTCTTCTCATTATTCTGAAGTTTTCCTGAGTTGCAAAAGTTCCTCCGAATCCTTCAGTTGTAGGTCCGTATGGAACATAGTCCAGCAAGCTTTGAGCAGTTGTACGAATAACTGCAATAACGTCAGCTCCCTGTCTTGCAGCAGCCTGTGCCTGAAGAACATCTTCGTAGATGTTGCCTGTAGCAACTATTACATAAAGATAAGGTTTCTGTCCTTCTCCTATTGTATTTAAATAATCTTCTCTTTTTGCCCTGTTGTTTTTAATTCTTTCAACCATCATTTTTGCAGTATCATAAACAGCATCCATGATTTTTTTCTCATCAGCAATTGGAAGTTTTGTGATGTCTATTTCGCCGGCACTTACTTTCTGTGCTATTTCCTGAGGAGTTAGTCCAGTGTTAACCATTGCGTTTCCAATCCAGAATGCCGCACCTCTTGACAGTCCGCCGCCTTCCTTGATGTTGTCAACAAGTACGTTCGGAAGGGGTTTGTCGATTTCGTCAACGCCGTCAACTCCCATAAGTCTTGCTACTGTTCTTTCAACTGTTACAGTTGTATTTTTATCAATAAACTGCTGAACATTTTCAGCTATGTTTTTTGCAGCTGAACGCGCGCTGTCAATGAGTCCTTGATTAAGATTTAATTTGCTTTCCATGTTACCTCCCTTTTTTTAATTAAGAGTGAATAATGAATAATTAAAAATTATGGTTGAATTAAGACTTTGCCTTAATTCCTCATTCAATTCTTAATTCTTAACTCTTAATTC
>NZ_JAJUJR010000053.1 GCF_029265225.1 Sedimentibacter sp. | reverse complement strand
TTTAGCATCAGCTGCTGCGTCGATTTGTCCTAATCCTGCTGCTCCTGCAACGTTGTATCCTACGTCAGCGCCGTTTTGGTACTGAACCAATGCAAGGTCTTTACCAACAGCTGAATCATAGAAGTTTCCTACATATGCTATGGCAACTTTTACATCTGGCTCAACATATTTTGCTCCTTGAATATATCCAAGAAGGAAGTCGTTGATTATTGGGTTTTCCATTCCGCCAAGGAATCCTATCATTTTATCTTCAGGATTTACCATTGGAAGACTCTTATCAGTTGTCATCATAGCAGCTGCAGCTCCAACCAAGAAAGATACTTCGTTTTGTTTGTAAAGAACGTTATAAATGTTCTTGTAATCTCCTGAAGTGAAATCAAATGTTTCATCGAAGAACATGAATTTCTGATCAGGGAATTGTTCAGCTGCATCAGCCAAACCTTCGATCATTTGCCATGTTCCAATGATTATAACATCATATTCTCCGCTTTCGCAGTAGTCAAGCAATGTTGGTGTCCATTTTGGCTCATCAGCAGCAGTTGCTCCCATTTGTTCAACTTTGAAATCAAAAACGTCTGCGCCTACTTCATCTTTTAACTTTTGAAGTCCTTGATTAGCTGAATCAAAGAATGATTTGTCTCCCAAAGTTCCGTTTAACAACAAAGCAGCTTTGTATGGCTTTGCTGGTGTTTCTGCAGCCGGAGTTTCACCTGAAGGTGCCGGTGCTGGTGCTGGCGTTTCTTGTTTTGCACATGCAGCCAAAGAAAAGATCATCATGACTACAAGTAATAAAGATAGTGCTTTTTTCATTCTAATTCCTCCTACTTTTTGCTTTTGTAATATAATTTAAAGTATCATTGACTAAATCATCAAGCATGATTTCTTCGTAACTGCGCATATAAGTCACAAGTTTGTCAAATGCCGGAACGATAAGTCTTTTTGGAATGATACGCATTCCCTTTTGAATTCCAAGAACAGGCATAATCATGCCTGCATTGCAGTCTGCATCAATGCCGCACATGGTTACTATGTTCAGCGTTTTGTCATAATCGCCTTCGCCGTACATGAGAGCGATTATTTCACAGCACGCATTTGGATAAGCGTGAATCCAGTTATATTTTATGTACTTTTCCTGACATTCCTTAAGTGCATCATGCCAGTCGCTGTATTTTTGACAGCTTTCGTAAGCAAAACTTACAACAGAATAATATTCACTGTCTTTTGGTATGGATGAAATGGCAGTCTTAACTATTTCCTTCACATCACTCATGACAAACGCCAGGGATGCCATCACTGCATTGAATACTTCACCAAGTATTCCATTGTTAATGTGTGATACTTCTCCGTCCGTCCAGGCAAGTTTTGCAGCAAGCCTTGGATTTCCCGGAGCAACCATTCCGCAAATGGCACCTCTCATCTGAGCTCCTATCCATTCATTGAACGGATTGTTGAACTTTGCACATTCCGGTGGCATGAATCCTGCCCTGATGTTTCTTAAGGCGATTTCTTCAGCCGACCATCCGCATGGTATGAGCCCAATCCATGAAAGGGCGATGTCTTTGCTTGTAACATCATAGCCCTTTTCCTTGAATGCGTCAAGAAAAGCTATTTCAAATGTTATGTCGTCATTGTATGTGTTTGGTTCTCTTATGTAATCTTTCACATCTCCAAATGCTTTATAAAGGTTTTCAGATGTGTAGCCTTCTACCATGGTTCCCATGGCAGCCCCAATAAGCTGTGACATCCATGCAGCCCTTATGCTGTCCTTAAACGTTTCACTATTAATGTCAGTTTCAACTGCATCTTCGAATTTCACAGATTGTTCATATTCTTCGAAGGTGTTGTATACTCTGTATTGCCAGTAAGGAGATTTTTCATCCTTCTTGGCATTCATGAATTCATTTTTAATTTCTGCTGAAATTTTCTGCAACTTTACTTTGTCGCCTTCAGCATGAGCCTTCATTCCTTCTTCCAGGAGCTCATAAGCTCTGTCGACTTTATATCCTCTGTTTTCTAATGCCTGTATGGAGGCAACCATTATTTTTTCAGGAGCTCCCGAACCCGGCACATTGCTGGACCAGTCAAGGCTCAAGAGGCTGTCATAGAAATTTGAAACTTCTTTCAATGCACTCCAGCCCTGCTCCTCAGAACTCAGTACTGAAGGCTTTGCGTTGGAATATATATCGTATGCTAATTCCCAGGCTTTCTTCATACAACTTCCTTTCTAAGGCTAAATTATGCCAGTTCCAAGGCAATTTTCATCATGTCCTTGAATCCTTTTTCTCTTTGTTCAGCTGTAGTTTCTGATTCTCTTGCTATTGAGTCTGAAACTGTAAGTATTGTCAATGCATTTACTCCTGCTCTGTTTGCATTGCAGTATAATGCATAAGTTTCCATTTCAGCTGCGATGCAGCCCATTTTAGCCCATCTCTTCCATGATTCCGGCTCATCGTGGTAGAATATGTCAGAAGTCACTATGTTTCCTACTGTTGCATGAATGTTGTTTTCATCTGCAACTTGTTTTGCTTTTGACAGCAAATCCCATGAAGCAGTAGCTGAGTAAGTTCCCGGCAGATTGTACTGAGATGCATAATTTGAATCTGTGCTTGCTCCCATGGCAATAACTATGTCAAACAGTTCCAGTTTCGGGTCATAAGCTCCGCAGGAACCAATTCTTATTAAATTTTTAACTCCATACATGTGTATCAATTCATAGGAATAAATTCCTATGGACGGGCACCCCATTCCTGTGCCCATTACAGACACTCTTTTTCCGTTGTAGGTTCCGGTATATCCAAACATGTTTCTTACTGCATTGAATTGTTCAACATCGCTTAAAAAATTTTCAGCAATGAATTTTGCTCTTAAAGGATCTCCAGGCAAAAGAACTGTTTCAGCTATTTGACCCTGGACTGCACTATTGTGAGGTGTAGACATATTATTTCTCCTTTTAATTATGTATTTTATCATTGGAATGAATCTATAAATATGCTTGCTTCCTTTGCATATGCACTATAAATAGTACTTCTTTAAAGTATTTTTGTCAATACTGAGCTTACTTTCTTTTGTTAGTTGTATTGTTTCTTTCTTTATTTTTGTCCCTGTATGATTCCCTGCTGTCTTTGCTTTTGAAATTGCTCTTGTCATTCTTGTTGTCAGTGCTTCTATAGTTAGAGTTTTTGCTGTCATTGCTTCTGTAGCTGGAATTTCTTCCTTCATTGCTTTTAAAACCGGAGTTTCTGCTGTCATTGCTTCTGCTTCGTCCGTTGTTTCTGTCGTTGTTTCTTTGGATTGCCTTCGGTCCCTGATTTCTGTTTTCAATGCCGGAACCTTTTTCAGCAAGACGTATTCCTTCCCTTGTGATATCTATTATTCCCTTTTTCATGAGCCTTCCTATTGCTTTTTTGAATGAACTCTTGCTCATGTTCAGTGCATCATAGATTGCTTCAGGGCTGCTTTCATCGTTTAATCTTAACTGACCCTTGTTTTTCATCAGTACACTTAATACCTTTTCGCCATCCTTGTCTATTTGAAGTCTTGGAGCGTCCTTTAGACTCAGGTCAAGCTTTCCGTCTTCCTTGATGTTGCTCACTCTTAATTCAACCACATCTCCCGGTCTCATGGGCTTTAATATTTCACCTTCATGAATGAGTCCAAGATATTTTCCGTCAACAGCAACCATTGCGCCAAGTCCTCTTTTGAGACTGAACACGGTTCCTTTCACCATGTCGTTCACCTTGTAAGGCGAATCTGTCCTAAGCACCTTGAACAGGTTCATAGTGGCACAAAGTCTGTCTGATTTGTCAATGTAAAGTCCTACAAGGTATTCACCGTTAAGCTTTATTTCTCCAACCTGTTCCTTGAAAGGAAGAAACAAGTCCTTTTCAAGCCCCCAGTTCATGAAAGCTCCTATTCTTGACATTTCTGCAACCTTAAGATATGCAATTTCACCCATCACAATTTTTGGTCTCTTGGTTGTTGCTATTTTTCTGTCGCTTGAATCCCTGTACACAAATACAGTTATTCTGTCTCCTGATTGTGCATCTTCAGGCACCTGTTTTTGCGGCAGCAGTATTTTGTCCTCTCCTCTAACGTCGTCCGGGCTTACAAGATATACTCCGAATTCAACTTTTTTAGCTATTACTAGCTCTTGCATTTCTCCTAATTTTATCATATGTTCTCCTTATTTTCGTTTTTTTGTGTGCGCTGGTATGTAGCATATACTTTATTGACGACCCAGGAGTCTGAACATGTTTTTCTTGTACGCCTCAACTCCGGGCTGTGTGAACGGGTCTATGCCGTTAGTATACCCACTTATACCGCAGGTCATCATGAAAAAGTAAAAAAGCTTTCCCAGGTAATACTCGTTCATGGCAGGAATTCTTATTATGATTCCCGGAACATCACCTTCAGAGTGAGCCATGAATGTTCCTTCAAATGCCTTTTGGTTTATGTAATTTAATTTTCTGCCTGCTATGTAGTTTAACTTGTCAAAATCATCCCCATCATAGGGAACTTCCATGTCATCTCCATTATTTTCAAAGAAAACAGTTGTTTCAAAAATAATTTTTCTGCCTTCCTGAACAAACTGTCCCATGGAGTGCAAATCCGTAGTGAAATTAAGACTTGCAGGAAAAATTCCCTTTCCATCCTTACCTTCACTTTCTCCAAACAGCTGCTTCCACCACTCTGCTATGGATATGCATGATGGTTCATAATTTACAAGAATTTCAATTTCTTTTCCTCTTCTGCTGAGTATATTTCTTGCAGCAGCATAAAGGCAGCATATGTTGTCATCAAAATTTCTCCTGGTGTATTCCTCTTTTCCTGATTTAAGGCCTCTGATGAATTCATCCGTGTCTATTCCGGCTGCCGCCATGGGAAGAAGACCTACAGGCGTTATGACTGAATACCTTCCTCCTATGTCATCAGGAATAACAAATGTTTCGTAGCCCTTAATATCTGCCATTGTCTTCAATGCGCCCTTACTTTTGTCAGTGACTGCAAAAATTCGGTTTTTTGCTTCATCCTTGTATTTTTCTTCCATCAGATTTTTTATTATTCTGAAGGAAACAGCTGTTTCAAGTGTTGTTCCTGATTTTGAAATTACAATTAAGCAAACTTCCTTGTTTTTGATTACTTCTACTAACTTTTTTAAATATGCTCCGCTTAAATTTTGTCCTGCGTAATATACTAAAGGACTTTTCAGTTCGTTGTGGAAATCTCCCCTGACAGCTTCGATTGCAGCCTTAGCGCCAAGATAGGACCCTCCTATTCCAAGAATTATAAAAGCGTCGCAGTTTTCATTTATGAATCTGCCGCATTCCTTAATTCTTTCATATTCTTCTTTGTCATATGTATCCATGAAGTCAATCCAGCCTGTCATTTCACTGCTTACGCCCTTTTTGCCAAGAAGTATTTCCTGAGCGTTCATTATTTCCGGTTCAATACTCTTCATCTCGTCTAAAGCAACAAAACTTCCGTTCAAATCAAGTACAATATCTTCCATTCCAACCTCCAAAAATCAATGAAGAATTAAGAGTTAAGAATTAAGAATTGATGGTTGGAATTGCGCACTAGCGCAATTCATTCGTTTAATTCTTCACTCTTCATTCTTAATTTTTAATTGTTTTATATAATTTCTGCCATCAATACAGCGTAGTCATCTTTGTGGTCTTTGCAGTAATCATCCAGGGATGATTTTATATTTTCAAGAACATTTCCTTTGTTTCTTATTATGTCTGTTATTCTGTCAACTCCATACTGAACTCCTTCTTCATTTGCTGCTTCTGTGATGCCGTCAGTGTAAAGAAAAATTCTGTCTCCGACCTGAAGTTTCAAAGTATTCACATCATACTGCACGTTGTCGAATATATTTGCAATGGGATACCCCTTGGCCATGAGCTTTGTAATATTTCCGTCTTTCCCCATTAAAATTGGTTCAGAATTGTGTCCTGCATTGACATATTGGAACTCACATGTTTTTTTATTGTATATTCCGAAGAATACAGAAAAGTATTTGTCGTAATCAAGATTTAGTGAAAGAAATGTTTTATGCAGTTCCTTCATAATGCTGTTTATTTTTGTATTTCCCTTTGCTATTGTTCTTAATGACTGCCTTACAAATACAGTGAGAAGGGAAGCCGCTACACCGTGACCAACCACATCGCAGATGTATATTCCTGTGTTGTCATCGTCTATTTTAAACACATCAAAAAAATCGCCGCTTAAAACTTCAGAAGATTCGTACAAATAATCAATATTAACTCCGTTGTACATTCCCTTGGGAGGGAGCATACGAATCTGCATGCTTCTGGCAAAATTTATGTCATCGCTCATTTTTTTGTTTTTTTCACTTATTTTTTTTGTAAGCTTTATTTCTGTGGTTATATCTCTGAAAACTTCCACGGAACCCATTATTTCCCCGTCATCATCCATAAGCGGAGAAGATACAACCATGTATGTATTGTCGCCTATAGTTGACTGTTTTTTCATTATTGAGCCGTGTTCCATGGTGATGCTTGATATGCAGTAATCACACTTGTTCTTCTGACAGAAAACATCGTAGCATCTTTTCCCTACAATTTCCTCACCCAGGTCTTCCTTCATTTTCCGGTTGGCATACATGACCACATTGTTTCTATCAACCACTCTGACCCAGTCTATCATGCCGTCAACAATAACAAGCTGATTTTCATTTATTTTCTTATTCTCTGCCATAGGACCACATCCTTGTTTGTTTATTTATTTTTTTCAGCAATGTAATTAAACAACAATTGTCCGATTTTTTCCGAGTTGTGTCTTATGTAATTTTTCTTTATTTCCGTAAAGTTGCTGCTTATTACCTTTATGTTCATTTCTTCAAGTTTTGTTATTTGTTCCTCGTCCACAAGAACCTGTTTTGCTCCCTTGAACTTGTAATTTTGTATCTGGCTTTCTGAAATTAGTTCGTCATTTGCAATGACGTAGTCAATAAGATATCTGCTGCTGTGTTTGATTATTGCATTCACATGGTCATAGACATTATAATTGTCTGTTTCCCCGGGCTGTGTCATGAGATTGCATATGTAAAAAACCTTGGCCTGTGACTCAACTATGGCTTCAGTTACATTATGGACCAAAATGTTTGGTATGACACTTGTATAAAGGCTTCCAGGTCCAAGAAGCACAATGTCTGCTTCCTTTATGTCTTTGAGAGTTTCTTCCAAAGGCGTGCATATTTCGGGCACAAGAGAAACCCTGTCAATTTTGCAGTTTGATTTGCTCACATATTCAGGAATATCTTTTTCTCCCAATATGCATTCTCCGTTGTCTAGATGTGCCTTAAGCTGCGCATCCTGAAGCGTCATGGGTAGAACTTTTCCTGAAAGCCTGAATATGCTTCCTATTTCCTTAAGAGCATGCTCGTAGTCTCCAAAAATTTCATACATTGCTGCAATAAGAAGATTTCCGAAACTTTGTCCCTTTAAATATCCGTCATTGAACCGATGCTGCATGAGGCTCACCATTATGGGCTCTATATCAGAAAGAGCTATGATGCAGTTTCTCATGTCACCAGGCGGCAGCATTCCAAGGTCTTCACGGAGCACTCCGGAGCCTCCTCCGTTGTCAGCAACCGTTACAATAGCCGATATGTCTCTTGTATATTTTTTAAGTCCTCTGAGCAATATGGAAAGGCCTGTTCCGCCTCCGAATACCACTATCTTCATAGATACCCCTCTTATTTTTCAACATCCCTGTGATTTAAAAGCACCCTGTAGTTTTCATTGCTCAGTATTGAAGCAATGTGATTTGAAATTGTAACGGAGCGGTGCTTGCCGCCGGTACAGCCTATGGAAATTACAAGATTGGATTTTCCTTCCTTGATGTAGTGCGGCAAAAGAAAAAAGAGCATGTCTTTTAATTTTTCGATAAATGTTGATGTTGTATCAAATCCCATGACATAATCCTGAACATTCTTGTCGTTTCCCGTAAAAGATTTTAGCTCCTCTATGTAAAACGGATTAGGCAGGAATCTCACATCAAAGACCAAATCCGAATCTTGCGGCAGTCCATACTTGTATCCGAAGGACATTACCGTAATATTTATGTTGTAAGAAATGTTGCCCTGCACAAAAATATTTAAAAGCTCTTCTTTAAGCCTTCCTATTTTCATGCTGGTAGTGTCAATGATGTAATCAGATCTTTTTTTCACCTCTTCAAGGCTCAGTCTTTCCTCATGAATGCCATCCACTATTGTTCCAGTTGAACTTAATGGGTGAGGACGCCTTTGTTCCTTGTATCTTTTCACCAGTTCTTCGTCTGAAGCGTCCAGGAACAATATGCGGTACTTGATGCCCTTGTTTTTCAGTTCATCAAGGCTGTTGAACAGGTCCTTGAAAAAGATGCCTCCCCTTATGTCTGCAACCACAGCTACCTTGTTCACGTCCTTTGAAGAACTTGAGCAAAGCTCGGCAAAATTAGGAAGCAAAGCTGGAGGCAGGTTATCCATACAGTAATAGTTTATGTCTTCCATGATTTTAATTGCCTGGCTTTTCCCGGCGCCTGACATTCCCGTTATTATTACAAACTCCATATTATTACCTTTTCTACACCAGATTTATGATTCTTTTCAAATCAAGATTTGCATCTTTTGCTGCCTTAAGTGCTTCCTCGAAGCTTCCAACTCTTTCTTTAACATGGGCATCTGAATTTATTGCAAACTTAACGTTGTACTTTGAAGCTATCTTTATTTCCTCCGCGTTCAAATGTCCGTGGCTGTTGTTTATTTCAAGAATTACTCCCTTTTTTTCGGCCATGGCAGCTATTTTATCGATATCCAGCGGGATTTTGTCCCCGGGATGTGTAAGAATGTCAATTTTATATTTGTCCATGGCCTTAAGGAATGCTTCCGTATTTTTTTGTATCATTTTTTCACGTAATGATTTATTGTTTTTCCCCAGCTTGTTCATAACGATGAAATTCCAGAAATCGCCGGTCGTTGTGAACAATGCTCCTAAATGGAATCCGCAAAGAATTATGTCGCACTGCTTTAATACTTCGCTGCTTATGTCCGTATGTCCTTCGTAATCAAGAACATTTGCCTCAACTCCGTAAAGTATTTTAAGCTGCGGATACTTAATCCGCATTTTTTCAACTATTGATTTGGCTTCTGCCATCCTGTGCTCCTGAACTCCAAACATGTAATGTTTGGGGCCGTGGTCTGTTATGGCTATTTCTTCAAGTCCTTTCCTCACAGCTTCCTCAGCTATTTCCTCAATTGTTGATTTGCCGTGATTGCGCCTTGAATATGTTGAATGCATGTGATAATCAGCTCTTAATCTCATAAACCCTCCGTAATTCAATTAATAATTAAGAATTAATAATTAAGAATTTTGGTTGAAAAAGTGCTGAGCACTTTTTCTTCATTTAATTCTTAATTCTTCACTCTTAATTCTTCATTATAATGTAGTTCCTATTATTTTTATCTCAGGTTCTAAAATTATGCCGAATTTATCACTGACAGTGCTGATAACTATTCTCATGAGTCCGAGAACATCTTCGCAGGTTGCGTTATCCCAGTTAACTACGAAGCCGCTGTGCTTGTCGGAAACCATTGCACCTTTGTATCTCAGTCCTTTAAGTCCTGCATCTTCAATAAGCTTGGATGCATATCCGTTTGCAGGTCTTTTGAAAGTGCTTCCTGCACTTGGAAGGTTAAGAGGCTGCTTTGTAATTCTCTTCTCATTTAAATCCCTGATAATTTCCATAATCTCATCTTTGTTGCCGTATGCAAGCTCAAGTTCGGCTTCAAGAACTATGAGATCAGAATCCGTTATTTTTGTGTGCCTGTATGAAAATTCCATTTCCTCGTTTGTAAATTCATGCAAATTTCCGTCAATGTCGATGCAGCGGACTTTTTTCACAACGTCCTTCATTTCACCGCCGTAAGCTCCTGCATTCATATAAACAGCTCCGCCTATATAACCCGGAATTCCGCTGGCAAATTCAAAGCCCGCCAGACTTTCCCTTGCAAGATATTTCGCAAGCACTGACAATAAAGTTCCTGCACCAACAGTCACCTTATTTTCAACCCTTGAAAAATAATCGAATTTTTCACCTATTTTTATTATTGCTCCCTTGTAGCCGTCGTCTGAAACCAGCAAATTAGTTCCGTTTCCTATTATAAAACAATCTACACCGTGTTTTTTTATCAGCTTTAAAACTGTTTTTAAATCTTCTGTATTTTCAGGTTCTGCAAGTATGCCTGCAGGGCCTCCTATTTTAAAATAAGTGTGATTTTTTAATGGCTCATCCTTAAGGATTCTTCCCCTGACATTTGAAGTCATATCCTTGTAAAGTTCATTAATTTTTGACTGATATTCCATTACTTCACCCTTTCTAATCTTTCTTATTATATTCTAGCATTTCTTTCATATTTTTAAAAGATATATTTTTATTATTCTACCTAAAGTGGCAATTAAAGCCTGTATTTTTTACAATTAAAATTGAC
>NZ_JAJUJR010000078.1 GCF_029265225.1 Sedimentibacter sp. | reverse complement strand
AGTTACCAAAATTTCTTTATTGTTGTCCATTCTTTCCACCTGCTTCATTGTGACATTCTATTATATATTATAACCGAATTTTTATAAATTTCAATATTTTTTAGTCATGCTCAGTTTTTAAATTTGCAGTCTTGGATGTTCTATTGTTTAACTTGTCCTCATATATTAAATAAAAGCAAATACAAAAGCATATAGAGGTGAAAAATGCATGCAATGAAAAACTACAATAAAAATTACAAAGGTTTAAGCAGCAATGAGGCTGCAAAATCAAGGAAAAAATTCGGAGCAAACATAATAGAACCGGGAAAAAGAAAGACGTTCCTGAACCATTATGCTGCAAGCTTCGCAGACCCCACAATCAAAATTCTTCTTGTGGCGCTGGGGTTGAACATTCTGCTGTTTATCGAAAATTTCAACTGGTATGAGTCCATTGGCATTGCTGTGTCAATAATTTTGGCTACTATGGTTTCAAGCATCTCTGAGTACGGAAGCCAGCTTGCTTTTGAAAAACTTGTTGAAGATGCTCAAAAAATAAAAAGCAAGGTATGGAGAGACGGGAGTCTTACAGAAATATCATCATCTGAAGTTGTAACCGGAGATTTTGTAAAGCTTGAACAAGGAGACAGAATTCCTGCAGACGGAATCTTAATTGATGGATTAATAGATGTAGACCAGTCATCCCTAAACGGCGAAACAAAGGAAGCACATAAAATTTCAGCAGCAATTGTGGATTATGACGAAACAGATGACATCAACCTCTCTAATCCACACATGATTTTCAACTCAAGCACAGTATGTCAGGGCACGGGCACAATGCTTGTTACATCTGTGGGCGAAAAAACTTATTACGGACATCTTGCCAGGGAACTTCAACATGACAAGTCTGACAGTCCATTGAAAGAAAGGCTTAAGGACCTTGCTGCCTTCATAAGCCGCCTTGGATACCTTGGTGCATTTTTAATTCTTGCTTCATCCCTTTTTAAATCAATAGTAATGGACAACCATTTTAACATGTCTGAAATTCTCATATACCTGTCAAACCCGTACATGCTTGCACGGGATTTCATAGGAGCATTGACACTTGCTGTTACCATCATTGTTGTTGCCGTTCCTGAAGGGCTGCCTGTAATGATTACAGTTGTGCTTTCGTCTAACATGAAGCGCATGATCAAAGACAACGTGCTGGTGAGGAAGCTGGTTGGCATTGAAACAGCAGGAAGTTTAAACATTTTGTTCACAGATAAAACAGGAACTTTGACTGTAGGAAAAATGCAGGTTTCAAAGTTCATAACAGGAAGCGGCAAAATCTATGACAACATGTACAATCTGAAAGAAGAAAAAAATTTATGGGAAATAATCTACATATCCTCTGTCTATAACAACGGCTCAACAATAGGCCATGACGGGAAAAAACAATCTCCTGTGGGAGGCAATTCAACCGACAGGGCTATGCTTGGATTTGCCATGTCGTATCCTGTAATCAATGCTGACGTGAGAAAAATTTCTGAAATCAGCTTTGACAGCAAAAATAAATTTTCAGCTGCGTCTGTGACAGGTGACTTAAATGTTACATTGCTCAAGGGTGCTCCCGATAAAATTCTGCCCTTCTGCACCCATTATTACTGTGAAGACGGAACTAAATCAGAACTGAGTAATATATTTCACATAAACAAACTGACAAAGGACATGTCCTCAGCAGGAAGCAGGCTGCTGGCACTGGCAACTTCAGATACCGGTACCGACAAACTTACAAAAGGGTTTTCAAATCTTACTCTTGTGGGAATAGCTTGCATAAAGGACGAATTGAGGGCTGATGTATCAAAAAGCATCGAAGATGTTACAAATGCAGGCGTCCAGGTAGTAATGATTACTGGAGACGGAAAAGAAACAGCAATTTCCATTGCCAGGGAATCAAATCTACTTGATTATGCCAAAGGCCATGTTGTTCTGACTTCCGATGAAATGAAAAACATGACTGATGACCAGTTAAAAAAAGCGCTGCCCAGAGTAAGGGTTGTTGCCAGGGCCATGCCTTCTGACAAAAGCAGGCTTGTGAGGCTCGCGCAGGAAATAAATCTGGTTGCCGGAATGACAGGCGACGGCGTCAACGACGCTCCTGCACTCAAAAGGGCTGATGTAGGCTTTTCCCTTGGAAGCGGAACAGAGGTTGCTAAGGAAGCAAGCGACATAGTCATTCTTGACGACAATTTCTCGTCAATTGTAAAGGCCATACTTTACGGCAGAACAATTTTTAAAAGCATTCGAAAATTCATAGTTTTTCAGCTGACCATAAACATGTGCGCCATGAGCATCACTTTAATAAGCCAGTTCCTGGGAATTGATACTCCCATTACCGTAACGCAGATGCTTTGGATAAACATGGTCATGGATACGCTGGCAGGCCTGGCATTTGCTGGTGAAGCACCATTACCTGAATACATGGAAGAGTTACCGAAGAAAAAGGGAGAAAAAATCATCAATGATTACATGGAAAATCAAATTTTCATTGCTGGTATATATACAACGTTCCTGTGCCTTTTGTTCTTGAAATATCCGGGAATTAGTTCCAGTTTCAGGTATTCTTCCGGAAGCGAATACTTTATGACCGGCTTCTTTGCCCTGTTCATGTTCTGTGCCATTTTCAACAGCCTGAACGCCAGGACTCAAAGAATAAATCTTATGTCTAATATAATAAAAAATAAGTCCTTTGTGACAGTAATGTCCCTTGTGTGCATAATACAGATATTGATTTTGTACTTCGGCGGAAGGGTGTTTAGAACATACGGTCTTACAGCAGGGGAATTACTGACCGTCTTGTCCATTTCATTTACAGTTGTTCCCCTTGACCTCATGCGCAAATCATTCCTCAGGCTGTGCCACACAAAGGAAGAAGTAGCGAAATTCTTGTAAATTAAAATGAGATTCTTCATGTTAGGATACTTACCCTAAATTTTCGAAGAATCTCATTTATTTTTTTAACTTATAATTCTTAATTCTTAACTCTTAATTCTTAATTTTAAATATTTATTGTACTTTGTAAATCCATCCTTCAGGAGCTTCAACATCGCCCATCTGAATTCCGTACAATGTGTTGTATAATTTCTTTGTTACAGGGCCAACTTCTGTTTCACTGTGGAATACATGCATTTTCCCTTTGTGTTCAATTCCTCCGATAGGAGTAATAACAGCTGCTGTACCGCAAGCTCCTGCTTCTGCGAACTGGTCTATTTCATCAATAAAAACATCTGCTTCAATTGCTTCCATTCCCAAGTAGTCCTTTGCAACCTGCATGAGGGAAATTCTTGTTATACTTGGAAGTATGGATGTTGAATGAGGTGTTATGAATTTGTTGTCTTTTGTGATTCCGAAGAAGTTAGCTGCTCCAACTTCATCAATTTTTGAGTGAGTTGCCGGATCAAGATAAATACAATCAGCAAATCCTCTTGCAACTGCATCATGATGTGAATGCAAACTTGCTGCGTAGTTTCCGCCTACTTTGTTTTTTCCTGTTCCATGAGGTGCAGCTCTGTCTTCATCCGTTGTAATGAAGTTTACAGGATTCATGCCGCCTTTGAAATATGGACCTACAGGCATTCCAAACACTCCGAAAATATATTCAGGTGCCGGTTTAACTCCTATGTTGTCGCCTATTCCTATAACGAATGGTCTTAAATAAAAAGTAGCGCCGGATCCGTATGGAGGTACCCATGCTTCATTTGCTTTAACAACCTGCATGCAGGCATCTATGAATTTTTCAACTGGAACCTTAGGCATCATTACCTTTTCACAGCTGTTTTGCATACGTTTAGCATTTTCATCTGGTCTGAATAGTTGAATTCCACCGTCTTTAGTGCTGTAAGCTTTTAATCCTTCAAAACATTCTTGTCCATAATGAAGACAAGTTGAACCTTCACTGATACTTATTTTATTGTCTTCTACAAGCTGACCGTCATCCCATTTACCGTCTTTCCAGTAAGATATGTACCTTTTGTCAGTCTTGATATAGCTAAAACCAAGTTCAGACCATTTTATGTCCTTTTTCTGCATTGCAATGCCTCCTTATATAATATTTGATTGTTATATTATAGTATAAACCTTTTCAAAATTATTTTCAATTACTTTGTCTGTAAAAATAAATTTAGGCGGCAAAAAGACTGTTTCGTTCAAAACTGAGCGCAACAGTCCTTTATTTATTCAAATCAACCTATATTATTATATTCTTTTCGTAACATGCATTGTCAAATCATTCCCTCGAAAATCGGGACAATTGCAAAGTGCTGCATACAAATGCGTTTTTATTACATGGAGTTCTTGTTTTTTATGTTTTTCGCCAAAATATTTCCCGGGCAATTATATGCCAAGCTCTTCTTTTACTTCCTTGAATGCATTAATTGCAAAATCCAGATCTTCTTTTGAATGGGCTGCTGAAATCTGAGTTCTTATTCTTGCTTTTCCTTTTGGAACAACAGGATAATAGAAGCCTACAGCATAAACTCCCTTTTCCAGAAGTTTTTCCGACATTTTCTGAGACAATACTGCATCTCCTAACATTACAGGAACAATCGGGTGTTCGCTTTCTATAATTGTAAGTCCGATCTTCTTGATTTGTTCACGGAAGTACTTTGTGTTTTCATCAAGTTTATCCCTGTATTTTGTGCTTTCCATAAGCATTTTAAGAACTTTTAGAGAAGCTCCGGCTATGGCAGGAGCCAGTGTGTTTGAAAACAGATATGGTCTTGAGCGTTGTCTAAGCAAGTCTATGATTTCTTTTCTTCCGCTTGTATATCCGCCGCTTGCTCCGCCAAGAGCTTTGCCCAGTGTTCCTGTTATTATGTCAACTCTTCCCACAACATCTCTGTATTCGTGAGTTCCTCTTCCTGTCTTGCCCACAAATCCCACGGCATGGCTGTCATCAACCATTACCATGGCGTTGTATTTGTCTGCCAGGTCGCATATTCCCTTAAGATTGGCAATGATTCCATCCATAGAGAAAACGCCGTCTGTTGCAATAAGCTTTAACTTTGCTCCGTCCTTGTCAGCCTGAATGAGCTGTTCTTCAAGAGAAGCCATATCATTGTTCTTGTATCTGTATTTTTTTGCCTTCGCCAGTCTTACGCCGTCTATGATGCTGGCATGGTTTAGTTCATCGCTGATTATAGCATCATTTTCAGTTGTGATTGTTTCAAATAACCCTCCATTGGCATCAAATGCAGATGAATATAAAATGGTATCCTCAGTCATTAAGAATTCGCTTAATTTTTGTTCAAGCTGCTTATGAATCCCCTGAGTTCCGCATATGAATCTTACAGAAGACAATCCATAGCCCCATGTGTCATATGCTTCCTTGGCAGCAGCAATGACTTCCTTGTTGTCTGCAAGGCCAAGATAGTTGTTGGCACACATGTTAAGGACCTTGTCAGCTTTTGTTGTGCTAATTCTGCTGCTTTGAGGCGTTGTTATTATTCTTTCTTCCTTCCAGAGTCCGCTTTCTTTTATGTCCTTTAAAATATCAGCATAATACTGTTTGTTGTTTTCGTACATTTTATCATCCCCTTATAAGATAATCTGAATTTATTTTTTCTCTGTCCAATCCAGGATTACTTTTCCTGACTTGCCGCTTAACATTGCTTCAAAACCTTTTTCAAATTCAGTATAATGGTATCTGTGTGTTATGATAGGAGAAATATCCAATCCTGATTTAAGCATTGACTGCATCTTGTACCATGTCTCATACATTTCTCTTCCGTAAATTCCTTTTATGTGAAGTCCGTTGAATACAACCTTGTTCCAGTCAACAGTTGTATCAGAATCCTGAATACCCAGCATGGCAATTTTTCCGCCGTGAGTCATGTGGTCTATCATCTGATTTAAGGCTCTGCCGTTCCCTGACATTTCCAGGCCCACATCAAACCCTTCCTTCATTCCCAGGTCCTTCATAACATCTTCCAGATTTTCTTCTCTGGTGTTTACGGTTCTGAAATTTCCCATCCTCTTAGCAAGTTCAAGCCTGTCGTTATTTATGTCCGTAAGCACTACAAATCTTGCTCCGGCGTGCTTTGCTATGGCAGCTGCCATAATCCCTATTGGGCCTGCACCTGTAACAAGCACATCTTCTCCCAGAACTTCAAAGGACAATGCAGTGTGCGCTGCATTTCCAAATGGATCAAAAATGCTGTAAATTTCTTCAGGAAGAGATCTGTCGCACAGCCAGATGTTTGAAGCAGGCAGTGCCACATATTCAGAAAATATTCCTGTACGATTTACTCCAACGCCCTTGGTGTCCTTGCACAGATGTCTTCTTCCTGCAAGACAGTTTCTGCATTTGCCGCATACGATATGTCCTTCGCCGGAAACCAGGTCTCCAACGTTCAAATCTTTAACTCCTTTTCCAAGTTCAACAATTTCTCCTACAAATTCATGTCCAATTGTCATTGGCACAGGGATTGTTTCCTGAGCCCATTTGTTCCATTCGTATATGTGAACATCAGTTCCGCATATTGCAGTCTTATGAATTTTTACAAGAACCTCTCCTTCTTCAGGAACCGGCTTTTCAACCTGCTCAAGCCATAAACCTGGTTCTTTGTATTTTTTTACTAATGCATCCATCTTCACCATAAACACCATCCTCTAATATTCAATAATATTTGATAACGTTTTTTCATAATTAATATACTCCATATTTGTATCCATGTCAAGAGCCTATTATCTTTTTTGTTTACAATTCATATACATATTTTGTTTTGCTTGAAATTCTCTAAACAATTTGTCTAAACATATCATAATTATAATTTCTGTTTTTTTCTTTTATATTCAAAAAAAATCCGGCAAAAATTTTTGCCGGATTATTTTATTCTTTTTAAGTTGAAATCCATATAATCGCTTGAAACGCAATGCACATTCACGCTGTCAATCAAACCTTCCCTTACATTTTTATGTCCGTCTTCTCCGTGAAGATGTCCGTAAATGCACGTTTCAGCCTCGTATTCCTTCAGAACCGAGAAAAATTCATTGGGAAGCCCGTCGCTGTCAAATGGCGGAAAGTGAAGCATGACTGTAATCGGCTTCTTTGTTTTTTTTGCTGAGTCAAGAGATATTTTAAGCCTGTTCAGTTCTCTCAAAAATATTTTCTTGTTCGTTTCGTCTTCCGAATGTTCCTCCATTGTGTCCCAGCCTCTTGTTCCGCAAATGACCGTGTTTTCGAATTCATAGCTGTTGTTTTTCAAGAACCTTATTGTCTTCATTTCAAGTCTGTCCAATTTGCTGGATGTTGCCCACCAGTAGTCGTGATTGCCCTTGCCTATAACCTTGGTGCCCGGCAATTCATCAATCCTTGACAAATCTCCCAGGGCTTCTTCAAGCTTTGCAGCCCATGATATGTCCCCCGGAATAAGAATCAGGTCATCGTCTTTTACAACACCCTTCCAGTTCTCAATTATCTTTTCCTCATGATTTATCCAGTTATCGCCGAATACATTCATGGGTTTTTCCTTTTTATAATCAAAATGCAAATCTGCTATAGCAAATATTCTCATAACAATCCTTATAGTTTTATATAGTTAAATTTGACGTTCAGCTGTTTTGCTGTATCAGCTTCCCTTTCCTGGCATGTGAACAATATAACCTGTCTTCTCTCGCTTTCTCTTGCAAGCATTTCAATTGATTTTTTAAGTCTTCTTGTATCATATTGTACAAAGCTGTCATCAAAAATAAGAGGAATATCCTGATTTCCGCTTAAAATATTGCTCAGTCCGACTCTCAGCGACAGATAGAGCTGGTCCAATGTGCCGCCGCTCAGGCTTTCAAGCTCGATGTTTCTGTTTTTATTATCCTCTTCAATAACGGTTATATTCATGTTTTCATCAAAGGAAACCTCGCTGTACTTTCCTCCGGTGAGGTAATAAAAATTGTCGCTAATGGATTTCTTCAGAAGAGGCATGAAGTCCCCTTTTATAGAATCAGCAATCTTTGTGATTTTTTCTGCTGCCATTTCAGCAATTTTTATTTTATTCTTGAATGTGTTGATTTTGTCTTCATAAAAATCTATTTCTTCTTCTATTTCGGCAAGATTTCTTGTGCCAGATTCGATGTCTTCGATTTCTTTATGAATAAGATCAATATTTTCAGCAATTTTTGCCTTTTCTTCATTCATTTTGAAAATGTCAAGCTGGCATTTTTGTTCGTCTATGGCCTTTGTTTCATAAAACATCACATTTTTTGTTTTTTCCTTAAGCACACTGAAATCTTCATTTCCTAAAACAGAAGCTAAAATATTATCAAGGTATTCCTTTCTTTTTTCAAGTTCTTCATACTGTCCGTACTTTGCAGCTGTTTCCTTGAAGCTTTCCAAATCAGACACACCGTTTGCAGAAAGGATCATCTCAAGGCGTCTCTGCTCAAATGACAGTTCCTTTTCCACCTTTGACAAAGACTGCGTGTTTTGTTCAAGTTTCATTTTGAGATTAGATGTTTCCTCTCTCACCTGATTCTTTCTTGCATATGCTTCATTGATTTCCTTTATGTTTTCCTGATTTATTTCATCAAAAGCAAAAGTTTTAAAAGCTTCATGCAGATTCCCTGACATAACAGCATATTCATCTTCCGTTTTCTTGAGCTCATCTTCATCGAATTTAAGGAGCCTTAGCTTCTCTTCAACAATGTTTTTTTCGGTTATTTTTTTCTTATATGAGTCAGTCATCACTTCAATACTGTCGCAGCCTGATTTTTTAACAATTTCATTTTTCTGGTTCTCAAGCTGTTCCACTGTCATCTTGTAGTCAGCATGGCTGCATTCCATGCTCTCTATTTCTTTTTTGGCACTTTTGGCCCTTGCAGATTTTCTGGAGGATGATACAAACAATATTACTGCAGGTATAACTGCTCCGGCTCCATAATAATATTCCAGAACATTCATTGTGTATCCCAAGTAGCAGGCGT
>NZ_JAJUJR010000017.1 GCF_029265225.1 Sedimentibacter sp. | reverse complement strand
GGAGCTGACTTTCAGGAAATTTCCAACATGAAGCTCCAAATCAACACAATTGAAAACAGCCTGAGCTTTGCCAAAAACAGTTTCGAAAAACTGAAGGTTCTTTATGATAACGGCGCAGTAAGCCAGGTGGAGTACGAAGAAGCCCAGAATAATGTTACAGCACTGGAAAATCAGCTTCAGGAAGCAAGAAACAACTACAACCTCCTCATAAAGGGAGTTTCGTCAAATGTGAAAAAGCAATATGAAGCTCAAATTGAAGAAATAATGATTCAAATAAAAATTCTTGAAAAAAGTATTGAGCAATCTTCAATAAAGGCTGAATTTGACGGAGTGATTACGGAACTAAACGTTCATCAGGGAGGAATGACCCAGGCAGGTGTTGTTGTTGTGGAAATCCAGGATGAAAATAACCTTGGGGCATATGTTGAAGTTCTTGCTGAAGATGCCGAAGCAACAGTTGTTGGAATGCCGTTTGTAATAAGCGGCAAGGGCGGAAATGAAGAGCTTAAAGTGAGCAGGATTTACCCAAAGGCTCAGACTAAGGTCTCAGATCTTGGAGTTGAGCAAAAAAGAGTAAGAATTGAAGCTGATTTAGGAGAGCTTGAGGAAAACCACAGCTACAAGATAGGTTCTGAAATGGATGTTGTCATTGTTCTTGAGGAAAAAGAAAATGTTCTTCTTGTAGACAAAAATGCTGTTTATGAAAAATCAGGAAAACAATATGTGACTGTAATAGAAAACAATGCTGAAATTGAAAAGGAAGTAACAACCGGAATAAAGGACGATGATAACATTGAAATAACATCAGGACTTAAAGAAAACGAAGTTGTTCTCCTGGAGTATTAAACAGAAAAATATGCGTAACTGGAGGATAAAGAATGAATTATGATGTAATAATTGTGGGGGCGGGAGCCAGCGGGGTGTTTACGGCCTATGAACTTACAAAGCAAAAATCAGATATCAAAGTCTTGGTAATAGAAAAAGGACACAGCCTTGACAGGAGAAAATGTCCAATTGACAACAAGAAAATAAAATCTTGCATACACTGCAGCATATGCAACGTGGTGAACGGATTCGGAGGAGCAGGAAGCCTTTCGGACGGCAAGTACAACATAACAAATAATTTCGGGGGATACCTGAACAAGTACGTGGGAGACCAGGAAGCATTGGATTTGATGTACTATGTGGATGAGGTCCTCTGCGGCATGGGAGGCTCAGAAGCAAAGTTATACTCAACTGCTAACACAGCTCTTAAGACAAAAGCCCTTCAGCATGATTTGCACCTTCTGGATGCAAAGGTAAGGCATTTCGGAACTGACAGGAATATAAACATTCTTGGGAACATGTATGATTATCTGAAAGAAAGAGTTGAATTTGTTTTTGACTGTGAAGTACTTGATATAAATGAAATAAACGGTGAATTCAATGTTGAAACAAAAAACAAGACTTATTCATGCAAGGATCTTGTTCTTGCAACAGGACGCTCCGGTTCAAAGTGGATTTCAGGCATATGTGACAAAATGGACATCAAAACCAGGAGAAACAGGGTTGACATAGGAGTCAGAGTTGAGCTTCCTTCAGAAGTATTTGAACACATAACTGAAGAAGTTTATGAGAGCAAGATTGTTTACAGAACAAAAAAATACAATGACCTTGTAAGGACGTTCTGCATGAATCCCCACGGAGTGGTGGTAAATGAAAACACAAACGGAATTGTAACAGTAAACGGCCACAGCTATTCAGACGTTAAGCTTCATACCGCAAACACTAACTTTGCCCTGCTCGTATCAAATAATTTCACAGAGCCTTTCCACGACAGCAATGAGTACGGCGAATCAATTGCAAGACTCAGCAACATGCTTGGAGGAGGAGTCATTGTACAACGTTTCGGTGACCTTGTAAACGGCCGAAGGACCAATGAAAGAAGAATGACAAAGAGCTTTACAAATCCTACCCTGAATGCAACTCCGGGAGATTTAAGCCTTGTAATTCCAAAAAGACAGCTGGATGACATAATTGAAATGATTTATGCCCTTGATAAAATTGCTCCGGGAACATCAAACGAAGATACGCTTCTTTACGGCGTCGAGGTAAAATTCTATAATTCGACAGTTGAAGTCAATAACAACCTGGAAACTAAAATAAAGAATCTTTATATGCTGGGGGATAGTTCGGGTGTTACTCATTCACTTTCGCAAGCCTCGGCAAGCGGCGTTCATGTGGGAAGGATTCTTTTTTCCAAATACAATAAGGCCGAATAAAAATTCAGCTCATAATATTATTTATTAGTCCCTTAATTGCCGCCATCATAAACCGGCCAAAGCATGAGCATCGGGACTAACTCTTAATAAATAATTGAAATTCACCAAATTAGCCGAAGTAATTCGGCTTTTTATTTTACTTAATCACCTTAGGAATTTTATTTGATTCTCAAATGTATAATAAATATATATTGCATTTATGGCAATAATTACACTATAATAATGTATACGCAATTTTTGGAAAATACTTATATAGGAGGAAAAATATTTTGGAATGGTATAACAAGAGCAGAAAGGATGTTTTGTCAGAGCTTGGCACTGACGAAAACTACGGGCTCAACGATCAGGAAGCGTTGCAAAGAATAGAGAAATACGGAAAAAATGAATTGGAGGCACAGGCTAAGAAAAGTTTTTGGTCTAAGCTTGTTGCTCAGTTTGCTGATTTTCTGATTATAATTTTAATAATTGCTGCAGGAATTTCAGCAGCAGTAGGAGAAAAAGAAGATGCGTTTGTAATACTTGCTATCGTAGTAATCAATGCAATTTTGGGTATTTATCAGGAAGGCAAGGCAGAGAAGTCCGTTGAAGCACTGCAAAAAATGAGCGCTCCAAATGCAAAGGTAATAAGAAACGGAAACCAGATGGTTCTTCCTGCTGCAAGTATTGTTCCCGGAGACTTGGTTGTATTGGAAGCAGGAGACATAATTCCTGCAGACGTGAGATTGATTGAAAGTTCAAACTTGAAAATCGAAGAAGCATCCCTTACAGGTGAATCCGTTCCGGTAGAAAAAGATGCAAAAGCATCAATTTCAGGACCAGCCGGAATAGGCGACAGACAAAACATGGGATTCTCAAGCACAATCGTAACATACGGAAGAGGCAAGGGCGTGGTTGTGGGTACCGGACACCACACAGAAATAGGAAACATAGCTACAAAGATACAGTCATACGACGAAGAACAGACTCCTCTTCAGATAAAGCTTAACCAGCTTGGAAAAGTTCTGGGAACCCTGACAATAATAATATGCATTGTAGTATTTGGTGTAGGCCTTCTTCAGGGAAGAGAAGTTCTTGAAATGCTTCTTACATCCATAAGTCTGGCAGTTGCAGCAATACCTGAAGGACTTCCTGCAATAGTTACAATAGTTTTATCTATTGGTATGAACCGTATGGCTGGAAGAAATGCCATAGTTAAAAAACTTCTTGCAGTTGAAACTCTTGGAGCAACTTCTGTTATCTGTTCTGATAAAACAGGAACGCTCACTCAAAATGAGATGACTGTTGTAAAAGCTTACGTTGACGATAAGATACTTGAAATAGAAGGCGGAGGATATGAGCCGGTAGGAGCCGTGAAGCTTGACGGAAGACAAATAACAATTGATAGTCTTCCTGATCTTAAGCATCTTGCTTCCATAGGAGCACTGGCAAATGATGCTCATCTTGACAATACATCAGGCATGTACAAGGTAGTGGGAGACCCTACAGAAGGAGCAATAGTAACATTTGCAGGAAAGCTGGGAAAAACAACTGAACAGCTTAACAAAACTTATCCGAGAGTAAATGAACTTCCATTTGATTCTGCAAGAAAAATGATGAGCACGTTCCATACAGATTACATAGAAGGAAAAGTTGTTTCATTTACAAAAGGAGCACCTGATATTGTAATAAGCAGATGTACGAAAATTGCACTAAACGGTGAAGTGGTAGATTTCACAAAGGAACTTAAAGATAGAGTTCTTGAAATGAACAGGACATTTGCACGTTCAGCCCTGAGGGTGCTGTCTGCAGCATACAAGATTTGGGATCAGGTTCCTGAGCACCTGACATTTGACCTGGTTGAAAACGAAATGATATTTGTAGGATTGGTTGGAATGATCGACCCTGCAAGACCTGAAGTAAAAGATGCCATCAGAGAATGCAAGGATGCCGGAATTGAAGCAGTAATGATTACCGGAGACTACAAGGAAACAGCATATGCAATTGCCAAGGACCTTGGAATGGTTGAATCTGAAGACCAGGCTATGATGGGCGCAGAGCTTGATGCATTCAGCGATGAAGAATTAAGAGAAGTTGTAAAGAAAACAAAAGTATATGCCAGAGTTTCTCCAGACCACAAGGTAAGAATTGTAACAGCCCTGAAGGAAAACGGACATATCACTTCAATGACCGGGGACGGTGTAAACGACGCGCTTGCACTTAAAAAAGCAGACATTGGCGTTGCAATGGGTATCACCGGAACAGATGTTGCCAAGAACACGGCAGAAGTAATTCTTACAGATGACAACTTTGCAACAATAGTTAACGCAGTTGAAGAAGGAAGAATAATTTTCAGCAACATCAAAAAATTCGTGTTCTTCCTGCTGAGCTGCAACATAGGCGAAATACTCCTTGTATTTGTGAGCATATTGTTAGGATGGGAAGTACCTCTTGTTCCAATACAGCTTTTATGGCTGAACCTTGTAACAGACAGTTTCCCTGCAATGGCCCTTGGTGTTGAAAATGCTGAACCGGGAATCATGAACCATCCTCCTCGTGACACAAAAGAACCAATACTTGACAAAGGCATGCTGGGAGGAATTGTGTTCCAAGCAATTGCCATATCGGCAGCATCGCTTCTATCCTATTATTGGGCAATGAAAGCATATCCTGGGGCAGAAAATTTAGTTCATGAAAGAAGCATAGTGTTTGCAACATTAATAACTGCAGAACTTTTAAGAGCATTCTCTTCAAGGTCTCAGGAATTCACTTTGTTTAAAATAGGCATACTGTCAAACATGAGAATGGTTCAGGCTGTTTTCGCATCATTTGGCCTTACGGTTGCAGTGTTGTATGTTCCTATACTGAGCGACATATTCAATGTTGTTCCGTTATCAATGCTTGACTGGGAAATAGTAATGATGTTTGCCTTCATACCGTTAGTGGTAGGAGAAGTATACAAGAAACTGTTTAAAAACAAATAAATTGATTTAGAAAAAATTGTATTAAAAAAAGCTCCTAAAGAGCTTCAGATTGATGATAAAGTTGTTTTAAATGTAGGGGAGGACCTCGTGTCCTCCCGAAGATAACAAATGATTGAATTAATAATACGGGCTGGCACAAGACCAGCCCCTACAGTCTGTAAATAATTCGGGATCAATGGTCTGGAGCTTCGAAGGAGCCATTATTCAAACAAAACCTTGCCAAGCAAATTTGTGAAATCCTGAATTTTATCCGTGTCGATTCCGCTGTAGTTCAGGGAAAAAATGATTTTATCCCCATTTCTGCTTATTATGTTGAGCAGGATGCGGGAATTTTTTATTTGTTCCTTCAATTGATTTTCATCTTTTTTTACATGGGCTTCACATACAACATGAAGGCCTGAATCTGAATTTATTATTTCCAGTTTGTCCTTGAATGTATTTTTGAAGCTGGCAGCAAGAGATAAGTTTTTCTTCCTGTAAATTCGTTTTATTTTTCTAAGATGCTTGAGCATGTAGCCTTCTTTCATGAAATTTGCAAGAACTATCTGGTCGATTTTGGAAGTTGACTGGGTGTGTCTGTATTTAATTTCATTGTATTTTGAAAGAAGTCTTTTAGGTATTACCATGAAGCTTATTCTAAGAGATGGAAGAAGCATTTTAGAAAATGATCCCAGGTAAATGACACAGTCGTTCTTGTCCAGCCCCTGCAGGCTTGGTATGGGCATTCCGCCGTATCTTATCATGGCATCGTAGTCATCTTCTATAATTAGTCCGTTATTTTTCTGTGCCCAATCCAGGAGCTCCATTCGCTTATTAACAGGCATGATGGTTCCAAGAGGATACTGATGCGAAGGGCTTATGTAAATGAGGTGTGCATCACTATTTCTTAGTTTTTCTACAGGAAAGCCGTTGTCGGTAACTTCAATGTGGCGAATTTTAAAAAGGTAATCTTCAAATATGAACTCAGCCTTGTTAAACCCCGGTGTTTCCACTGCCACGGTGTTGTATTCATCCTTAATTATTCCAATGAGTATTCCAAGAAGGTATTGAACACCTGCTCCCACTATTACCTGCTCGGCGCTTGTATTACCGCCGCGCATTGTATTGACGAAGTTTGCTATTTCATCTCTTAAAAATTTTTCTCCCTGAATGGAGCCGCTGGAGTAAATGTCTGTTTTTTCGTCTGAAATCACCTTGTTGTAAAGTCTCTTCCATGCTGAAATATCAAGACTGTCCTTGTCAACGCCGTTATTTAAGTAATTAGTTTCAAGGGGTTGATTCAATACTTTTTTCTGTATGTCATGGTTAATTTCAAAATTGTATTCTGTAAGGTCGCATACAAAATAACCTCTCTTTGGCAAATTTTCAATGTAGCCTTCAGCAACCAGCTGACTGTATGCATTTTCAATTGTTGTCTTGCTTAAATTGAGCGTATTTGATGCTTCTCTGATGGAAGGAAGCTTGGAATCAGGCTTCAACAGTCCTGATATGATTTCATTCTTGATATATTCGTAAAGTTGTATGTACAGCGCCTTGCTGCTTTCCTTGTCAAAAACAGGTGATATTATCATGGAACCTCCTTGAACTGACCATTTTAAATACCGGGATTTTTTAAAAATTAAAGTTACACTTATTTTAACATATATTCGATTTATTTCATATTAAATTATCATTTAATTTAAATTCTTATATGATATAATTGTAATGAAGTTTAAATTCGAGGGGTAAATATGCACAAATTAAATGAAATTGAAGATTTTGAATATGTAACATTTCCATCTCTTGAAAAACATGAAAGACTGCTTCACTGCTTCACCACAAGAAAAGGCGGAGTGAGCAGCGGCAATTATTGTTCCATGAATTTAGGTCTTGGTTCAGGGGATGAAGAAGAAAATGTAAAAACAAATTACAGGATAATGGCAGAAAGACTGAATATTAATATAGAAGATATTGTTGAAACCGACCAGACTCATACAAGCAACATTAAATATGTAACAGAAGAATACAAGGGATATGCCATGAAGGATCCTTTATATACTGATGTGGACGGCCTTTACACAGACAAAAGAAACATTGCCCTCATGACATTTCATGCAGACTGCACTCCGCTGTTTTTTTTCGATCCTGTGAAAAATGCTGTAGGAATGGCTCACGCTGGATGGAAGGGAACTCTTAACAACATAGCAGGTGAGATGGTGGATGCTTTTGTGAAGGATTTCGGAAGCAATCCTGCAGACATAATTGCAGCCATTGGCCCTTCTCTCGGACAGTGCTGCTTTGAAGTTGATAAGGACGTGGCAGACATGTTCCTTGCATATGATGAAAAATATGCAGATTTCATGATTGTCAAGGGAGTGAAGTACCATTTCAACCTGTGGGAAATAAACAAGCATCTCATGGTGAAACACGGAATGAAAGAATCTAACATAGAATTGTCAGGATTGTGCACCAAGTGCAACAACCACATGTTTTTTTCGCACCGCGGGCAGAAAGGAAAGAGGGGCCTCATGTGCGGAATAATAATGCTTAAATAATTTTCATATAGGAAAAAATATTGATTGTAATAAAACGGTTATGGCTTGCTGAAGCTGTAACCGTTTATATTTTTTAATTTAATCTATAGTCATATCTTCGGTACATGCCAAATATAATACTATATAAAGACGTGAGGAGGGTATGAAATTGTCTAATAAGAAGATTATGTCTCTAATATTGATCGTTTGTTTGGCAGCAAGCATAACAGGATGCAGTACTTTAGATATGATGGTTGGTCTAAAGGGAGGAGAAGATCCGGAAGCAACAGATTTGGCAGACTTGTCAGATTTTGAAATTGTAGATGACAGCATCGGAGAAGAAGCTTTGGAAGATTCAGAACAAGAAGCTGTTGAAACCATCACCGTCAATGCCGAAGAAAAAAAGATGAAAGATATACTTGCATATTATGAAGATGAAAATGGTTTTATAGTGCCTGTAAATACAAAGATTCCATGGGAAGAAGGAATAGCAAAAGCAACACTTAGAAGCATGGTTGTAGGCAGCGAAACTGAACAGAAAATTGCTCAGTCAGGGCTTCACGGCGTATTGCCTGAAGGAACACAAATAAGAGGAATGTCTATTAAAGATGGTTTATGCGTTGTTGATTTAAGCAATAATGTTTTAAATACAGAGTCAATCGAACAGGAAGAAAACATGGTTTCTGCACTTACATATACTTTGACTGAATTCCCAACAATAGACAAGGTAGAAATTATGGTAGAAGGACAGGACATTGCAGCTCTGTCTAAGGGCTACAGCATAGATACTGCCTTTGAAAGAAAAAATATAAACTTGCAGGGTAAAGAAGATGGAGTAAACTACACTGTTTATTACAAGGCGCCCGATACTGAAGTGGAAGGACATTATGTTCCTTTGACATTCTCTGCAGCAAAAGTAGGAAATCCTGCGGTTGCAGTGGTTGAAAAACTGTTCGGAGGAGCACCTTCTGATTCTGTCCTCAGCAACAACATACCCGTTGGTGTAAATTTAAGAGATGTTGATATCAAAGGCGGCACAGCAGTTGTTAATTTAGGCGTTGAAGCAGTGAACCTTTCACAGGAAGAATTTGAAGACATGAATGCAATAGTTGTTTTATGCCTTGAACAGTTTGAAGAAATAGCTGATGTTGAATACAATATAGAAGGCTTGTCATTTGAAGAAGCAGGACTTAACTTTGAAGATGACAATGTTACACCTGTATTCAACCAATACTAATAGAATTAAGAGTTAAGAATTAAAAATTATTGAAAAAGGACGGCAAAAGCTGTCCTCTGGTTCATGACAGTACATTTTGACGTTGTCATTCTGAGAGCTTGCTCGAAGAATCTCATGTTTTATATAAAGATGAGATTCTTCACTATTGGTCAGGATGACAACGTCTAAGGTAAATTTTGTCATCAAACTGGAGGCGGCATAGCCGTCCTTTAACATTCAATTCTTAACTCTTCACTCTTAATTCTTAATTATTTTTTATAATTTTGTTTTGCTTTTACTGCGAAATCAGGAGTTTGAATTTCTCCGTAAGGTGCACCTTCTTCAATTTCTCCTGCTGTCTTCATAATATCAATAAGTTTGTTGTAGCCTTCTTCTCCAAGAACAAGGTCAGGGTTCCATGTATCAAGATCCTTGTATGTCTGGACTATTTCTGCAATGAACTTCACGTCCGAATCTGCAAACTGAGGAAGAATTGCTTCAGCAACTTCTTCTGCAGTGTGCTCTTCAACCCATACCATTCCTTTATAAAGAGCATTGGCAAATCCCTGAATAACTTCAGGATTTTTTTCGATGTAGCTTTCCAGAGAGCTGTAGCATGTGTATGGAATGTATCCAGCCATCTCTCCAACAGATGCCAGTACATATCCGTTTCCCTGCTTTTCAAAAGTAGAAGCCAAAGGCTCAAACAATGTGGTGTAATCTGCTTCGCCTGAAGCAAATGCGCCAGCCATCATATCAAACTGCACATCGGTTCTTACATCAACGTCAGTACCCGGTGTGAGTTTGTTTTGCTTCAAAACATATTCGAGAGTCATGAGAGGAACTCCACCCTTTCTTCCTCCAAGAATAGTCTTGTCCTTAAGCTCTTCTATGCTGAAGTTGTCGTCAGCTTCTCTTCCAACAATAAATGAACCGTCCCTTTGAGTGAGCTGTGCAAAGTTTATTGGTTGGTCCTCTCTCCCCTGAAGATATACGTATACGCTTGCTTCAGGTCCCATGAAGGCTATGTCTGCTTCACCGCTTACAAGGGCAGCCATGCACTTGTCAGCACCTCCGCCGTTTGTAAGCTCAACATTTAAACCCTGCTCGTCAAAAAAACCCTTTTCAATGGCAACATACTGAGGTGCATAAAAAATGGAATGGGTAACCTCCACAAGCCTAACGTCATGCTTTTCGGTTGTTTTTTGCTCGCAGCCTGCAAGCAGCAGAGAAGCAACCATTAAAACAACCACCAGTAAAGAAATATACTTTTTCATAATACCCTCCGATAATAGTCTTAGTTCATATAATATTCAGACGGTACACAAAAGTTACAGAAAATTTACTAGCTTCAAGGCATTCTTATTAGTTCATTATATTAAAATATTATGTAGAAAAATTGCTGTATGTGTGGTATATTAAAATTGAATGTAAAAATAATGTAAAGTTTTATATGAATGAATTAGATGTCAGGAGAATAATATGGTTATTCATTTTTCGGATTTTCTTTCACAAATCATATCTAGTCCCCCCCTGTTATTAACTGCCGTTCTTACATTGGGAGTAATATTGGTAAACGGCTGGACAGATGCTCCAAATGCCATTGCCACATGCGTCTCAACACGTTCAATTACAGCAAGATCTGCAATTTTAATGGCTGCTGTTTTCAATTTCCTTGGTGTATTTGTAATGACCATTATAAATGCAAATGTTGCCATGACCATTTATAACATGGTTGATTTCGGTGGAAACACAAAGGAAGCCCTCACAGCCTTGTGTGCTTCATTGTTTGCCATTGTAACATGGGCAACTGCTGCGTGGTGGTTTGGAATACCAACCAGCGAAAGCCATGCGCTCATTGCAGGAATATCAGGGGCTGCCATAGCCATTCACAACGGTATGGGCGGAATTAACACACATGAATGGATTAAGGTAATTTACGGCCTTGCACTGTCAACTGTATTGGGATTTGTAATGGGCTGGATGACAGTGAAATTGACTGAACTCATATTCAGAGGATTCAACAGAAGAAAGACAAACACTTTCTTTCAAAAGGCACAGATATTAAGCGGAGCCACAATGGCATTCATGCACGGTGCGCAGGACGGACAAAAGTTTATGGGAGTGTTCATGCTTGGAATATTCCTAGCAAATGGACAAGCAAATGTTACAAGTTTTGAAATACCATTATGGATGATGCTAATGTGTTCAATTGTAATGGCTCTTGGAACTTCCATAGGCGGATACAAAATAATTAAATCAGTTGGAATGGACATGTGCAAACTTGAAAAATATCAGGGCTTTTCAGCTGACATGGCTGCGGCCACATGCCTTTTGATTTCATCATTGTCGGGCATTCCGGTAAGCACCACCCATACGAAGACAACTGCCATAATGGGCGTGGGAGCAGCAAAAAGGCTTTCATCGGTAAATTGGAGTTTTGTAAAGGAAATGGTCTGGACATGGCTTCTTACTTTTCCGGGCTGCGGTTTCATAGGATTTTTAATGGCAAAGATGTTTGTGACAATATTTTAATATTATAGAGGTGAAAAATGGCACGAAAAAATGATTTTGATTATTTTGACGGATTCATCAAGCTTTCAGAGTACTGCTGCAGTGCCGCTGAAATGCTTGATGACAATGTAAAGAATTATGATGCGGAAACACTTCAGGATAAGATGAAGAAAATGCATGAGATAGAACATGCTGCGGATCTGGAAGGCCATGAGATAATCAGAAGGCTTGCCCGTGAATTTATAACTCCAATTGACAGAGAGGATATAGTGGAGCTTCTGCACCACATTGATGACATCACTGACTGCATCGAAGATGTTCTTCTTCACATGTACATGTACAATGTAAAGTCCATACGGGAAGATGCCTTAGGATTTTCCAAAATAATTCTACAAAGCTGTGAGGAACTGAAGGATACTTTCGAAGAATTCAAGAACTTCAAGAAATCAAAAGAAATACATAAAAAAATTGTGCACATAAATAAGCTTGAAGAAGACGGCGACAACCTCTACACTGAGGCTGTGAGGAAACTTCATATGACAAGCACAAATGCAATTGAAATAATGACATGGACCATTGCATTCAATCGTTTTGAAAAATGCTGCGATGCATGTGAAGAAGCTGCAAATGTTGTTGAGAGCATCATTATGAAAAATTCGTAAATAATTGTGAAAAAAAGTTTATTTTTGCAAAAAAATAGTTGCAATGTAAACGAAAGATTGTTAAAATATAAGCAGGAGGCGTATTATGGATAAGCACGATAGAATTTCACCTGCGGTAATCAGACGATTGCCAAAGTATTACAGATATCTTGGAGAATTGACCAAGATGGGAGTCAACAAGACTTCATCAAGAGAACTCAGCGAGATGACTGGTTTTTCAGCTTCACAAATAAGACAGGACTTAAATAATTTCGGGGGATTTGGACAACAAGGCTTTGGCTACGATGTAGAAAACTTAAGAAATGAAATTGCAAAGATACTTGGTCTTGACAACAAGTACAAGATCATAATAGTCGGTGCCGGAAACATTGGGCAGGCAATAGCAAATTATACAGGTTTTTATGAAGCAGATTATGAAGTTGTAGCATTGTTTGACAAGAACCCAAAACTTATAGGAATGTCTATAAGAAATGCAATGATTATGGATACAGACGACTTAGAAGATTTTCTTGGAAAAGAAAAAATAGATATAGCTGTTATATGCACTCCTAAGAGCGTCAGCCAGCAAGTTGCTGAACAGTTGGTAAGATGCGGAATACATGCTATATGGAATTTTGCTCCGAAAGATTTAAAGATGCCTGAAAATGTACATGTTGAAAATGTTCATTTAAATGAAAGCTTGTTTTCTCTGACTTACTATTATAACAGAATGAACAAGGAAAAAGGAAAAAATGAATAAAACTCAAAAAAATGCAGAGATTATGACGAAATGTTAAAATCTCTGCTTTTTTATTCAAGGAAAAATTATTACAATTAATTAACATGTATTTAATCTGTGATTAAAATATTAAATTTAAAATTAAAAAATCCATGATGGACAATGCAAAAATCATCTCAAAAAGTTAAAATTACAAATAGTTAATATAAAATTGATTGAATTGTGAATACATTTTGATATAATAAAGAAGGAAATACATAATATTATTTCATGGAGGTTTTATTAATGAATGCATATATTGAAAGAGTAATTGAGCAAGTTAAAAAAAGAGACGCTAATGAACCTGAATTTATTCAGACAGTTGAAGAGGTTTTATACAGCTTGGAACCTATGATTGAAAAACATCCTGAATATGAAGCAGCAGGATTGTTGGAAAGAATTGTTGAACCAGAAAGAAGCATTTCTTTTAAAGTTTCATGGGTTAATGATAAAGGACAAGTACAGGTAAACAGAGGATACAGAATTCAGTTTAACGGAGCAATAGGACCTTACAAAGGCGGATTAAGATTCCATCCATCAGTATATTCAGGAATTATGAAATTCTTGGCTTTTGAACAAACATTCAAGGATTCACTTACAGGTCTTCCAATAGGCGGAGCTAAAGGTGGTTCTGACTTTGACCCAAGAGGAAAATCAGATGCAGAAGTAATGAGATTCTGTCAAGCCTTCATGACTGAACTTTACAGACATATCGGACCAGACGTTGACGTTCCTGCAGGAGACATAGGAGTTGGCGGAAGAGAAGTAGGATATTTGTACGGACAATACAGAAGAATCAGAGGAGCTTTCGAAAACGGCGTATTGACAGGCAAAGGAATACCATTTGGCGGAAGTTTGGCTAGAACAGAAGCTACAGGATACGGCGCTGTATATTATACACAGGAAGTTTTGAACCACTTCGGAGAAGAAGTAGCAGGCAAGACATTCGTAGTATCAGGTTTCGGTAACGTTGCATGGGGAGTTGTTCAGAAAGTTAACCAATTAGGCGGAACTGTATTGGCAATTTCAGGTCCAGACGGATACATTTATGATCCTAATGGAGTTAAAGGCGAAAAAGAAGAATTTATGCTTGAAATGAGATCATCAGGAAGAGATAAAGTTCAAGACTATGCTGAAAAATTCGGCGTTGAATTCTTCCCTGGACAAAAACCATGGGCAGTAAAAGCAGATGTTTACATGCCATGTGCAACTCAAAACGAAATCAACATGGAAGAAGCTAAGAAAATAGTAGCTAGCGGAGCTAAATACTATATCGAAGTTGCTAACATGCCTACTACAAATGATGCATTGGCATTCCTGCAACAAAGCGGAATGATAGTTGCTCCTTCTAAAGCAGTTAATGCAGGCGGAGTTGCTACATCAGCATTGGAAATGAGCCAGAACTCAATGAGATATTCCTGGACATTCGAAGAAGTTGATGCTAAGCTTCATGAAATCATGAGAAACATTTATAAGAACTCTGTAGCAGCAGCTGAAGAAGCTGGATTAGGATACAACCTGGTAGCTGGAGCTAACCTGGCTGGATTCAAAAAAGTTGCAGATGCTATGATGGCTCAGGGTATTATCTAATAAAAAATATAAACGCCAGGGTCGCCTTGCTTTTTTTGTTGCCTAAATTTTCATTTAATAATTGGAATTAATATTTTTTTGACTCAGCGCTATTTTGTGGAATTGTACGAAAGAAGAAAAACAGCTTTGGCACACTTAGCGTAGCGGATGTGTGCCTTTGTTTTTCGGATTGACGTTACAATTCCCAAAATGTTAGCAGGAAGAAAAAATATTATTTAATTATTTAATTATTTAATTATTATTATAATAAAAAAAATTCCGGCTTGCCGGAATTTTTGCTTATGCTATTATTTATTTGAACAAATGAATTTTTCCTGTGTCGTTTAAGTACTTCACCAGTATTGCCACCACAGGTGCTATAATGAATCCTGCAAATCCGAAAAGTCTCAGTCCTGCATACATGGCAGTTATGGTGATGATAGGATGAAGGCCTATCTGATGGCCTACAATTCTTGGCTCTATTATGTTTCTCACAACTGTTACAGTAACATAAAGTATCAGAAGTCCGCCGCCCATTCTGTAATTCTTGAGAATAAGTTCCACAATAGCCCATGGAATTATGATTCCTCCTGTTCCGATAATAGGCATTATGTCCAGTACTGCAATTATGGCTGCCAATGGAAGGGCATACCTCACATGCAGGATGCTCAGACCAACAAGCAGCTCAATGAACGTTATGAACAATATTATCATGTAGGACTTGATCATTTTCCACAGCGTTCCTGTCAGGAAAATTCTTGCTTCTGCAAATGTGGAATTGAACTTGTCAGGCAGCTGGCGCTTAATGAAAGCAGTTATGTTGTTGTATTCCACGCTTATGAAAACTGAAAGCACAATTGTAAAAATAACGCTTATGAGGTACAGCGGGAAGTTTGAAATAAGCCTTGTTACAAACTGCACCAGAGAAATTGAAATATTTTTGATAACATCAGAAATATAGTTTATGGCATTAGTAATTACCTGTGAAATTGCATTTGCCGCATCTGGAGATATTAACTTGGCATTTTCCACAATCCAGTCGTTGAACTCCAAAAGAACAGGTTCAAGCCTTTCAAAATACAAATCCGGCATTACATTGACCATATCTGTCAGCTGTGCAAATAAAAATGAAAGTATTAGCCATATAAGTGTTGCTGCTCCGGCATAAAACATTGCCACTACAAACACTGCCACACCTTTTCCCGTGCTGTTAACAAGCTTGTTGACAAGCCTTGTAACAGGCCGCAGTCCAAGAGCAATTAAAAAGCCAACCAAAAATGGCATAACCCAATGAATCATGTATACAAAAATGAAATATAAAACTGCATAAACCGTTACTATAAAAGCTACATTCACAATGAATTTTTTCTTGTCGTTTTCAGTCATGTAAAGCCCCTTCAACAATTGTTTTATACAATTATAATATTAAAGCATTTTTTTTGCAAGAAAACAAAAAAGTATTTATGAAGAACATGTATTTGATAAATTATAAAAAAATAAATTTGTTTAATGAGTATTCAGAAATGGATGCTTGTTTTTTTAGCTAGTGATTTTATAACATTCTATTTGTCCACAGATAATATCTCTTCATATGATTTATTTAACTAATTCTCATTGGTTTTGCTCTATACACAGTTATTTCATTTCAAATCATAGATAAAATCTATAGGTTAATCCAAATTAATCAATTTGTTATTATAATATCAATCGTATATAATAAAAATTGCAAATAGTGCACGTTTAAACGTATAAAAATCCCGATT
>NZ_JAJUJR010000029.1 GCF_029265225.1 Sedimentibacter sp. | reverse complement strand
CCTTGGAACAAGTAATGCTTCATAGCCATCAGGTAACTCCATTGCTACCCCTAACGATATTAACCTAAACTCACCCTTTTTTAATTCAACATTTTCTGCTGCTCTCAAGTCTATCCAATCACTTTTACCATCAATGTACTTAAGTTTTTCAATTTCATCACTTGTATATTTAATTCTTATCTTTTCCATGTGCTCTTCTCATCTTTCATCATTATTATTAGTAAAGTATAGTAAACAAAAGTATAGTAAACATTAAGTTCATAAAACGATTGTACCTATTCCATTAACAAGGCTTATGCCGTGTTTTATTGCAAGACCGCTTCTTGCTCTTACCTGAGCTTCATATCCTTCAGGAATTTCAATGAACAAACCTGTAGGCACAAGATATCTTTCCATTGGCTTTAAAACTACAGGACTTTCAACATTTGCCTGCAGGTCAACTCCTGCTGAGCCTTTTGTTTCATATTCCGGCAACTTGAACGGATTGTTTTTTACAACTCTAATCTTCATATTTTTCTCCAAGTACTTTATTTATTTTTTCTTCAATGTCTTTGTTTTTATTTAAATTTCCTGTAAATGTGATGCTTAAACTGTCAATGTCGAACAATTCAACTGCAAGATTAAGAACATCTTCCTTTTTAACGCTGTTGATGCTTTCAATCACTTCTTCAGGATATTGAATTTCATTGTATAAAAGCTCTCTTCGCCCAATGGATGACATGCGGCTTGAGGTGCTTTCAAGGCCAAGTATGTAGTTTCCTTTTATCTGCTGCTTTGCCCTGATGAATTCCTCATCAGTAATGTTTCCGTTTTTGATGCTTATCATTTCTTTTAAAATTGTCCTTAATGCATCTTCAGCCTGATTGTAGGACATTCCTGCGTAAATGCTGAAAATTCCTGTGTTGGAATAATTGGACACAAATGAATAAATTGAATAAACAAGACCTTTCTTCTCTCTTACTTCCTGAAATATTCTTGAACTCATTGTCCCTCCGAAAAGGTTGTTCAGCACCAGAAGAGGATAATAATTTTTATCGTGTCTTCCTATTGTCTTGTTTCCAATGCACATATGAAGCTGCTCCAGGTCCTTGTTTATACCCACTACGTCTCTTACGTATTCTGCATCCGGTTCAACATGCTTTATGTCTTCATTGTGCCAGTCCTTGAATTTTTCATTGATCATCCGCACGAATTCCTGTTCGTCAAAACTTCCTGCCACTGCAATAACCGTGTTATAAGGAGTGTAATTCTTTTTCATATATTCCACAACTTTTTTCGTGGTGAATGTTTTTAAATTTTCTTCTGTTCCAAGAATGTTGTATGCCATTGGGCTGTTGTTGAAAATCACTTCCGTAAGCTTATCGTGTACAATGTCTTCCGGTGAATCTTCATACATTTTAATTTCTTCAATTACAACAGATATTTCCTTGTCTATTTCCTCCTGCTTGAACAAGGAGTTAAAAAACATGTCAGATAGTATGTCTACAGCCTCTTTTATATTTTCATCGAGCACCTTAACGTAAAAGCATGTGCATTCCTTGCTTGTAAAGGCATTCAGCTGACCTCCAAGGTTATCAATATCTTCTGCAATTTCATTTGCCTTTCTGTTTTCAGTTCCCTTGAAAAGCATGTGTTCAATGAAATGAGACAATCCGTTTGTCTCTTGACTTTCATTGTTAGAACCCACATTAACCCAAATTCCAATGGACGCAGATTTTACATAATCTATTTTTTCCATCACAATTCTGATGCCGTTATCTAAAGTGTGTTTCTTTATCATATTTCCTCCATTATTTTATCATTTGAATTCTGACAGCTCACAGGCATAAACTTCGCTCAGCATTCTCATCCTAATACTGCTGCACCTTGTAACCAACAGCAGCACAATAATGGCTGCCAAGAGAATTACTACAATAATTCTTCTGATAAATGCTATGTTATTTAAAAAAAATCTCATAAAAATCCCCCTTATAATTATATGTATTATTGAAAGGGTCTATTTATGATTTGTAAAATAAATATTATTTGCTACCTTATATTCGTATATTATCAAATTTTTGCAAAAAATACAACAGTTTTATGGTCGATATGATAGTCCTTAATATTTATAGTATTTCATAAAATAAAAAATAACAAAATCAATGACCTTTGTCATGATATTGTTATCTTATAGTTGTTAGTTATTTTCAGTTTCTTTCAGTGCGTCTTTTCTTGAGAGTTTGATTTTTCCTTGCTGGTCAATTTCAATTACTTTTACAAGAATTTCATCTCCAACATTCAGAACATCTTCAACCTTAGCAACTCTTTTGTCAGAAATCTGTGATATGTGAAGAAGTCCATCTTTGTTGTCAGTAAGTTCTACGAAAGCTCCGAATGTTGCCAATCTTACTACTTTACCAAGTATGATTTCTCCGACTTCGATTTCTTTTACGATGCCTTCGATGATTTTCTTAGCCTTGTAAGCACTTTCAACATTTTCTGCTGCTATCAATACTGAGCCGTCGTCTTCAATATCAATCTTAACTCCTGTTTCTTCAATAATCTTGTTGATTACTTTTCCGCCTGCACCGATAACGTCTCTAATCTTGTCAGGTTTAATTGTCATCTTGATTATCTTAGGAGCGTACTTGCTAACTTCTTCTCTAGGTTTGTCAATGCATGCAAGCATTTTATCAAGAATGAACAATCTGCCTTTAAGTGCTTTTTCAAGTGCCTGAGTAAGAATCAGTTTGTCAATTCCATGAACCTTCATATCCATTTGAATTGCAGTAATGCCTTCAGCTGTTCCTGCAACCTTGAAGTCCATGTCTCCCAAAAAGTCTTCCATTCCCTGAATATCAGTAAGAACAACTACATCGTCGCCTTCTTTTATTAAACCCATTGCAACACCTGCTACAGGAGCTTTAATTGGCACGCCTGCATCCATTAATGACATGGTGCTTCCGCACACACTTGCCTGAGAAGTTGAACCGTTTGAGCTTAAAACTTCTGATACAAGTCTTATAGTGTAAGGAAATACATCTACGCTTGGAATAACAGGTTCCAATGCTCTTTCAGCCAATGCGCCGTGGCCTATTTCTCTTCTTCCAGGTCCTCTTGAAGGTTTAGTTTCTCCAACTGAGTAAGAAGGGAAATTGTAGTGGTGCATGTAACGTTTAGAAGTTTCTTCGGAAATTCCGTCTAAAGTCTGTTCATCGCTGGAAACACCCAGTGTTGCAACTGTAAGTACCTGTGTCTGGCCTCTTGTGAACAGTCCTGAACCGTGAGTTCTTGGCAATAAACCAACTTCACATGTGATTTTTCTTATTTCGTCTATTGTTCTGTTGTCTGGTCTTATGCCTCTCACAAGAATGTTTTCTCTTACTTTTTCTTTTACGATTTTGTAAAGAGCGTCTTCTATATCAGCTGCATTTTCCGGATATTTTTCCAGGAATACTTCTTTTGCTGCAGCCTTGAAATTGTCTATTTTTTCTTGTCTTTCAAGCTTATCTTCAACAATTATTGCTTCATTTATTATAGGAGCAGCATATTCTCTTATTTCCTGTTCGATGTTTGCATCCGCAACGAATTTAACGTAATCAGATTTAGCCTTGCCTACTTCATTTTGAATTTCGCTGATGAAATCACAAATTTTCTTTATTTCTTCATGAGCATACAATATGGCGTCAAGCATAACAGCTTCTTTTATTTCATTAGCTCCTGCTTCAACCATCATTATAGCGTCTTTTGTTCCTGCTACTGTAAGGTTCAGGATAGTAGTTTCTCTTTCTTTGCTGTTTGGGTTAACTATGAACTCGTTGTTAATGAGTCCGATGTTAACTGCACCTGTTGGTCCTTCAAATGGCACGTCTGAAATTGACAATGCAATTGATGAGCCAATCATGCCGGCAATTTCAGGAGAACAATCCTGATCAACTGACAACACTGTTACTGTTACTGATACGTCATTTCTGTATCCTTTAGGAAATAACGGTCTTAAAGGTCTGTCAATCAAACGAGATGTAAGAATTGCCTTTTCCCCCGGTCTTCCTTCTCTTTTAATGAATCCTCCTGGAATTTTTCCTACGGAGTAAAGTTTTTCCTCATAATCAACACTCAGCGGGAAAAAATCTATGCCTTGTCTAGGCTCTTTTGATGCTGCCACATTGGCCATTATGACTGTGTCGCCATACTGTACAATACAGTTACCATTTGTAAGCTCTGCTATTTTGCCAACAGTAACTTTTAATTCTCTTCCGGCAAGCATGTATTTAAATACTCTTTCTTCCATTAGTACCTCCTTTTATATTTTTTTACGAGCTGATTCATAAGAAATTCAGCTGCCCGGTTGCGTTTGGCCTACCGCCATTTTTTCTTCCCTACGGTCGAAAAAATGTGTTAGGACAGGACATATCGCAGTTTCGTTCACCAATTTATCAGCTTCCTACGGTCGCATAAATTGTGCAGTTTCATTCACAAATTTGTTTGCTCGCTGTCGCTCGCACAAATTTGGAATTCATTGCGGTTGAATTACCATCAATTTATCCTTCGCTATCGCTCGTATAAATTGGGTAAATCATACGGAACTCATTGCGTTTGTTCTACCAACGATTTCTCTTTCCCTAACGGTCAGAAAAATCGGGTAGGACATAAACAATAGAGCGGGTATCCCCCGCTCCTAAAATTATCTTCTTAATCCTAATCTTGCAACAATGCTTCTGTATCTTTCGATATCATTATCTTTTAAGTAGTTAAGAAAACCTCTTCTTTGTCCAACCATTTGCAGAAGACCTCTTCTTGAGTGATGGTCTTTTTTGTTTCCTTTTAAATGTTCTGTAAGGTTGTTAATTCTGAAAGTCAACAATGCAATTTGAACTTCCGGAGAACCTGTGTCCTTCTCGTTGATTCTGTATTGTTCGATAATTTGTGTTTTTTGTTCTTTATTCATTTCATACCTCCGTGGTTTCTGTTTTATTTCACCATAATCCAAGCAATACGTTGAGGATTCGTAAAACTTAGGCTATGGAAACACAATAAATTCTACCATACTACTTTATTTTTGTAAATAAAAATTTTGTTTATTTACAATTTTTTACAAAGCTTTATCCAGAAAAACTATATTTTTATTTTTTCCTACAGCCTTGTCAAAGGTGAGGACAGAACCTGACTTGTTGGTAACTATTGTCAGTACTGCTTTCTCATCACCCGCCATAATATGGTATCTTCCATCGGCCGGTACAACAATGCTGCTCTTATTATCTACAAAACCTGTATTTTTATTATAATCCATTTCAATTTCTTCGCAATAAATAGTGTATCTGTCCACCAAAAGATTATTGGCCTCGTGAATTTTGCCTTCCTGAAGAAGGTTTCTCACAAGAGTGCTGCTTACTACAACGCCGTTATACTTTACCGGATATATTTCTTCCACATCATAACCATACTTGTCCGCAAACTCCTTCAGAGTGGAAATGTTGCCTGAAGCCTTGTAGCCGAAGGTAAAATTGTAACCCACCACGATGTTTTTTGCGTTGAACCTGTCCACAAGTATTTCCTTGATAAACTGTTCCGGAGTATATTTTGATATGACTTCATCAAGCTCAATTTCAACAACATCTGTGACATTGTATAATTTAAGGAGGTTTAGCTTTGTAGGAACGCTGTTTATGTATTTTATATTGAAAGTAGATTTTTTTAAATCTTTTTTTACAAATTTAAATGTTATTATTATGCTGTCTTCATTGGTTTCGCGGCTTAATTCAATCATCCGTCTGATAAGTGTGTCATGACCTATATGAATGCCGTCAAAATTACCTATAGCAATACATGATGCATTTTTCATTATACTTCACCCGGCTTTTACATTAGTAATTTTTCTACTTTAATTATATTTTCATGCACTTTTTTCCCAATGCCCACAAGATTGTCCTTGCAGTAAATGTAAAATTCATCGCCCAGAATACTGCTTGTGTCGGCCGGTATTTCATTGCCGCAAGCAAGCCTGTCAAAATAAAACTCATCTGCGTCTATTCTTTCAAGGGGATATATGACATCTACCGGAATAAGGCATTCATGCAATCTGTTGTTGTCAGTTAAAAATTCAAGTTCATCAAGGGTTACAGAATTTTCAATACGTAAACCTTTTGCATTTGTTCTTACCAATACACCCATGTGTCCCAAAGTGCTAAGCATGTCGCCTATGTCGTTGCATAGTGTTCTCATATATGTTCCCTTAGAACATTTGACCCTCATGAGAACATTCCTGCCGTCAAACTTAATAAGATTTATTTCTTTTATATCAACAGTCTTACCTGGTTTTTCCACTATTATGTTTTGTCTTGCATATTCATAGAGTTTTTTGCCGTTTAATTTCACAGCCGAAAACGCAGGAGGAACCTGAAGCTGTTCTCCTTCAAAACATTTTAAAACTCTTTCAATTTCTTCATCAGTAACATGAACATTTTCTTTTTTTTCAACTGTCTTGCCGTAGCTGTCCTGAGTGTCGGTCTTTTCTCCCAGTATTAGCTCGCAGATGTATTCCTTGCTTCCGTTCATGAGATATTCGCTGAACTTTGTTCCCTTGCCAACGCAAATAACAAGCACTCCTGCCACATTAGGATCCAGTGTGCCTGCATGGCCTACCTTTTTTGTGTTTAATATTTTACGCACGGAGCTGACCACATCGTGGGACGTCATTCCTGTTGGTTTTAAAATATTTAATATTCCGTTCATTATTCTCCAAAATATTCTTTAAATGTATTTATCATCATGGTCTTTGTGTTTTCAACCGTGTCCTTAATCTCAAAACCTGCAGCTTTCTTATGTCCTCCGCCTCCGAACTTCAGAGATATTTCAGAAACGTCAATATGATCATTTTTTGCTCTCAGGCTGACCTTTGTATAGCTGTTCTCTGTTTCTTTCAAAACGCATGAAACTTCAACTTCCTATATTTCTCTAATAAATTCCACCACCCCGTCAATATCGCCCATTTCTACATTGTTAGTTTCAAGAATTTTTTGGGTTATGGCCGTTATTCCGAATTTATCCCTGCAATGAAGTTCAATTCCCTTAATGCAGTCAATAAAAGCCTTTACAACATTTGCAGGCTTTGAATTGTATATTGCGTTGTCAACTTCAGAAACATCAACACCAAGTTCAATAAGCTCTGCCGCTTTCATGTGAGTGAGGCTGCTTGTGTTTGAATAGCTGAACTTTCCGGTATCTGTAAGAATGGCAACATAAATAAGCGTTGCGGTTTTCTTGTTTATTTCCATTCCTGACACTTTCATGATGTCATACAAAAGCTCTCCCGTCGAGCTCATTTCCGGGTCTATTATGTTTATGTCTGCAAAGCTTTGGTTTGTTTTGTGGTGGTCTATGCATACGGTTTTTTTTGCGTATTTTATTACATCCTTGAATTTTCCTAATCTGTCTGCATCGCTGCAGTCAAGCATAAATAAAAGGTCGTATTTGGCATCGGTTAATTCTTCAGCTATTGCATATTCATCTGCGAAGATTTTGTAATTAAAAGGCACGTTTCCATCAATAAAAATATGTACGTTTTTATTTAATGGTTTTAGAAATTCGTATAGGGCCATTACAGACCCTATACAATCTCCGTCAGGCGCCTTGTGTCCTGCGATGCCGATATTCTCAGAATTATTTATTAGTTTAAATATTTCCTCTACATCATTCATCATCAGATTCATCTTCGACCTTCCTGCTTGCTTCTTCTTCAATAACTTTGTTGATTAAGCTGCTCATGTAAATTCCTTTTTCGATGGAGTCGTCTTTTTCAAATATAAGCTCCGGAATTATGCGCATTTTTATTTTCTTTCCGATTTCTCTTCTTATGAAGCCTTTGGCACTCTGAAGAGCGTCAAGTGTTGACTTTGTGTCACCGTATACTGATATAAAGACTTTGGCGAATTTCAAATCCTCAGTCACATGTACATCAGTTACGCTTGTGAGTTCAGACAATCTCGGATCTTTAACTTCAGTTCTGATTATTTCAGATATAACTCTTTGCATTTCACCTGACAATCTGCTGTTTCTTCTATTTGCCATGTTATACCTTCTTTCTTTTACTATCTTTTACTATCTCTTAATTTCTTCCATGATATAGGCTTCAAGAGAGTCACCTTCTCTTAAGTCATTGTATTTTTCTATGCCTATACCGCCTTCATAGTTTGAATTCAATTCTGATACGTCATCTTTGAATCTCTTCAATGAAGAAATTGTTCCGTCATGAATAACTATGTCGTTTCTCAATACTCTGATTTTTGATTTTCTTGTAATTTTTCCGCTTGTTACATAAACTCCGGCAACAGTACCTATGTTTGGAACCTTGAATGTCTGACGAACATCAGCTCTTCCAAGCACAACTTCCCTGTAAATAGGAGCAAGCATACCTTTTACGGCCTGCTGAATATCTTCTATTGCCTGATAAATTATGTTGTACGTACGTATATCAACATTTTCTCTTTTTGCAAGTTCCATGGCAGCAATTGATGGTCTTACGTTAAAGCCTATTACAATTGCATTTGATGCTGAAGCCAGAAGAACGTCATTTTCATTGATTCCGCCTACGCCGCCGTGAATTGGATTAACCTTTACTTCTTCCATGCTCAGTTTCAGAAGGGATTGCTTAACAGCTTCAATGGAGCCGCTCACATCTGCTTTTATTATGATGTTCAAATCCTTTACTTCACCCTTTTGGATTCTGTCAAACAAGTCATCCAGTGAAACTTTTGAAGAAGCGTTCATGTGTTCCATGTGGCGTTTATCTTTACGTTTTTCAGCTATGTTTTTAGCATCCTTTTCGCTGTCCATAACAACAAGGATGTCTCCTGCATGAGGAGTTTCAGAAAGTCCGAGTATCTCAACAGGAACTGATGGACCTGCCTGGTTGATTCTTTTTCCTTTGCTGTTGAACATTGCTCTCACCTTGCCGTGAGCGCTGCCAACAAGAACAACATCGCCTTTGTTCAATGTTCCTTTGTCTATCAATACTGTAGCAACAGGTCCTCTTCCTTTGTCTAGCTTTGCTTCAATGATTGTTCCTTTTGCTTTTCTGTTTGGATTTGCTTTAAGTTCCTGAACTTCTGCTACAAGAAGAATCATTTCCAATAAATCTTCAATGCCTATGTGTTGTTTTGCTGAAACTGGAACAAATATTGTATCTCCGCCCCATTCTTCAGAAACGATTCCTTGTTCGGAAAGCTCTTGTTTAACTCTGTCAAGATTTGCAGCAGGTTTGTCGATTTTGTTCACTGCAACTATTATAGGTACTCCAGCAGCCTTTGCATGGTTTACTGCTTCTATTGTCTGAGGCATAACACCGTCGTCTGCAGCAACAACTAAGACTGCGATGTCAGTAACCTTAGCTCCTCTTGCTCTCATGGATGTGAAGGCTTCGTGTCCCGGTGTATCCAGGAATGTAATTTTCTTGCCTTTTATTTCAACCTGTGAAGCTCCTATGTGCTGAGTAATTCCGCCGGCTTCATGTTCAGTTACGGATGTATTTCTTATGGCATCCAAAAGTGATGTCTTACCATGGTCAACATGGCCCATTACAGTAACTATAGGAGGTCTTGGCATAAGATCTTTTTCATCATCAGAATCTCCCTTGAACATGGAATCTTCAAGATTTTGAAGTTCATCAACCATTTCAATTTTAGAAACTTTGGCTCCCAGTTCTTCTCCAATTAACACTGCTGTGTCAAAATCAATTTCCTGGTTCATGTTTGCCATTATTCCAAGAAGTATGAGTTTTGAAATGATTGCGTTAACAGGAACTCCCAGCTTATCGGCAAAAGTTCTTACTACTATAGTGTCTTCCATTTCCACATTTTTAATCTTAGGCTGATGTGATTTTTGCTCAGGCTCAGCAGGTTTTTGCTGTTGGTACTGAGGCTTGTTTTTTTGCTGGAATGGCTTTTTCTTGTTGTTATTGTAGTTATTGTTGTTATTGTTATTGCTGTTATTATTGTTTGAATTGTTGCTTCTGCTTTGCTGCTGTGGTGCTTTTGCAGGCTGCTGCGCAGTTTTTTTAACAGGCAGAATAAGACTCTTATCTACTTTTTTGAGTTTAGCCTGGTTTAAATCAATATGTTCATCTACTAATGGTTCATCGTCTATTATAATATTTTTACCGCCTTTGACTGTCTTGGTCGTTTTATTGTTGTTAATTAAATTCAATGCTTTTCTGAGCCTTATTACTTCAAGGTCAGTTAAAGAACTCATATGGTTTTTAATTGAAATGCCCAGTTCCTGTTCTGCAATTCCAACTAAATCCTTACTGTTCAAGTTTAATTCTTTTGCAAGTTCGTATATTCTCATGCAACCACCTCCGGTTTATAGGTTATTTAGTAAGTATGACGCAATGTTCTCGTCATTTACCGAAAGAACACTCACCATCTTCCTCCCGAGACATTTGCCCAGGAGTTCCTTTTCTCCATATTCCATATGCTTGCAGTTGAATTTGTCGCACACATACAGAATATTTTTTTTGGTTTTTTCTGATGCATCTGCTGCAATCAAAACCAAAACACTTTTATTTTTTTCAATATTCAAACAAGTCACATCATAGCCGATGGCAACTTTGCCGCCTTTATTTGCAATGCCGAGCATCGAATAAATTTTATTCATTCTTGGCAATCTCCATTTTTATTGCTTCGTATATTTCATCCGGAATTTCTGCTTCCAGAGATTTTGACAATCTTTTTGTTTTAACTGCTTTTTCAAAGCATTCAGCTTTCTTGCATATATATGTGCCTCTGCCGTTTACCTTTCCTGTTGAATCAAACAAAATTTCGTTGTCCTTGTTCTTAACTATTCTGCACAATTCTTTTTTAGGAAAGCTTTCCATGCATCCGATGCATTTTCTCATAGGTATTTTACGGGTTTTCATACTTCCTCCTTAGAGTTTCTTTCCTTCTCCTGCATTTCACTGATAATGTCTATTTTCCATCCAGTAAGCTTAGCTGCCAGTCTTACATTTTGTCCTTCCTTGCCTATTGCCAGAGAAAGCTGATTGTCAGGAACAACAGCAACCGCACTTTTTTCTTTTTCATTTGCTGTTACCTTGACTATTTTAGCAGGTCCAAGGCTGTTTGCTATAAATTTTTCAGGGTCCTTGTCATAAATTATTATATCAATTTTTTCCTGGCATATTTCATCAATTATGTTTTTAACTCTTGTTCCCTTGTTTCCAACACATGATCCAATTGGCTCAACGTTGGGGTCATGAGTGAACACTGCAATTTTAGTTCTTGAACCGGCTTCTCTTGCTATGGAATATATTTCAATTGTTCCGTCATGAATTTCAGGAACTTCAAGTTCGAACAATCTCTTAACAAGGTTTGGATGGCTTCTTGAAAGCATTATGCTTGCGCCTTTTCCGGAGTTTTTAACTTCAACTATTACAGTCTTCACCCTGTCTCCAGGATTGTAAACTTCTCCTGGTATTTGCTCGTTGGCAGTGATTACGCCTTCTATTTTTCCAAGGTCCACATAAATGTTTCCCTTGCTTTCTCTTTGTACTACACCAGTCAATATGTCTGACTCTCTGCCGTAAAATTCGCTGAATATTGATTCTCTTTCAGCTTCTCTTATTTTTTGAAGGATTACCTGTCTTGCAGTCTGAGCAGCTATACGTCCGAAATCTTTCTTAGGTTTTATTTCAATTTTTACTATGTCTCCAACTTCATACCTGGAATCTATCTTTCTTGCATCCTCCAGTGATATGTCAAGGTTGTCGTCATCAACATCCTCAACAACGGTCTTATCTTGGAAAAGCTTGTATTCGCCGTTTTCTTCATCTATGTCTATACTGAAGTTTGTAGCCTTTGCAAAATTTTTCTTGTATCCTGTTTCAAGTGCAGCCTTTATAGCCTCCAACACTACGTCCTGGCGAATCCCCTTTTCTTTTTCAAGTTCGCTTAACGCGTTTAATATTTCCTTGTTCATTCTATCCTCCACTAAAAATCTTCTAGAACTCTGTTTATTTTTGAAATATCTTTAATTTCGACTTTTATGTTTTCCTCGCCTGCTTGTATAATTACATGATTATCCTGTTTTTCAGCAAGTATCCCTTCAACTGATTTTCTGCCGTCAATGGGTTTGTAGAATTTCGCTTCAACAAAATTACCTATGTTTTTCTGATAATCAGCATCTGTCTTGAACGGTCTTTCTACTCCGGGAGAAGAAACCTCCAGAAAATACTGTTCTTTTATCAGATCAACTTCATCAAGTTTTTTATTAAGTGCCCTGCTCACATCCGCACAGTCGTCAACTGTTATTCCTTCAGCTTTATCCAGATAAACTCTCAGATACTTAAAAGGACCTTCTTTTACATATTCAATATCAATCAGTTCAATTTCCGAAGATCTGATAATATCTTCTACAAGGTCCTGAACTGACGATTCAATAGATTTTTTGTTCATTCTCTCTCCTTATCTCGTTATGTAAGTATACAATCAGAAAGAGTGGGATAT